>NZ_JBSGXZ010000025.1:0-128606 GCF_053610285.1 Lentzea sp. NPDC054927 | reverse complement strand
GGTGTCAACTCGACGAAAAGCGTGTCGAGTTGACACCCCTCCTCTGACGCAGCAAGTGCTGTGGCACGACTCGTGACGGGACCACCCACCGGAACCTCCCGTTTCAAGCGTAAGGACGCCTCGGCTTCGCCGTCGGGACTGCTCGCCTGCGGCTTCGCTTGAGGGCCTCGCCTGCGGCATCGGGCTTGAGTGCCTCACTGCGGCCTCGGCTTGGGACTCGCCTTTCGGCCTCGCCCGATCAACCTCGCCCGATCAACCTCGCCCGATCAACCTCGCGGGAGTGTCAGACCCGCTGAGTACGTTGGGTCGCGGGGGATCCTGTGGCGAAGGGGACGCCTGCGTCAGCCTGCGTGCGTGCTGCGGCCTCCTGCCGTGCGCGGCCACCCCCGGCTTCGCGGCCGACCTTCCTGTCTCGCCGCCCCCGTCCCTGCTGTGTACTGCCGCTTGGGCTTGTCGCGCTCCCTCCCTCTACGGGAAAGGGAGGAGCCCCCGGCGGGGGGACCGGGGGCTCCGAGGTGGTGTGGCGGCTAGATGTCGAGGGTCCACGAGTCGAGGTGGCCCGTGTCCTGGCGGTAGAGGTCGCGGACTCGCAGTTGCCAGGTGCCGTTGGCGTCTTCAGCTGAGACGTTCACGGCGTAGGTGGCGTTGATGTCGTCTGCGCTGTCGTTGCCGCTGGAGACCTTCAGGAGCTTCACGGCGCCTGAGGGGGCGATCAGGGCCAGTTCCAGGTCGCCTCGGTAGGTGTGCTTGATGGCTACCTTCACGGAGCCGGTGGCGCTGGCTTTGCCGTTGCAGTCGGCGACGGTGATGGATGAGGTGACGACTGAGGCGTCGGGGATGGCGGTGTCGGTGTCGTTGGTGGCTGCTGGGCATTGGCCGGGCGGGTTGCCGGGGGCCGTGCCGGTGATGTGCAGGAGCTTGTTCGGGGAGCCTGCTCCGGGGTTGCTGACGCTGTCGCTGGTGGCGTTTTCGACGAGGGCGTCGCGGACCTGTTGTGGCGTTGCCGTGGGGGACGAGCCCAGGTAGACGGCTGCCGCGCCTACTACGTGGGGCGTGGCCATCGAGGTGCCGCTGATGGTGTTGGTGGCGTTGTCGTCGGTCAGCCAGGCGCTGGTGATGTCGCGGCCAGGGGCGAAGATGTCCAGGCAGGTGCCCAGGTTGGAGAACGAGGAGCGGGCGTCGGTTCGGTCGGTTGAGCCGACGGTGATGGCTTCTGGGGTGCGGGCCGGGGAGGTGTTGCAGGCGTTGCCGCCGTTGTCGTTGCCTGCGGCCAGGCCGTAGGTGACGCCTGCGGCGATGGAGCGCTTCACGGCTGCGTCGACGGTGTCGTTGGCGCCGCCGCCCAGGGACATGTTGGCCACTGCGGGCTTGTTGGCCGGGGCGTTGGTGACCTGTTCGGTGACCCAGTCGATGCCGGCGATGACGCCTGCGAAGGTGCCGGAGCCCGCGCAGTTGAGGACTCGGACGGCTACCAGTTTCGCGTCCTTGGCGACGCCGTACTTGGTGCCGCCGACGGTGCCGGCGACGTGGGTGCCGTGGCCGTTGCAGTCGGTGGCATCGTTGTCGTTGTCCACGGTGTCGCGGCCCGAGACGGCGCGGCCGCCGAAGTCGGCGTGGGTGAGGCGGATGCCGGTGTCGATGATGTACGCGGTGACGCCTGCGCCGCGGTTCGGGTAGGTGTAGCTGTTGTCCAGCGGGAGCGCGCGCTGGTCGATGCGGTCGAGGCCCCAGGACGGGGTCGGCGTCTGCGTGTCGGAGAGGTGGACTTCGCCGTCCTGCTCCACGTAGGCGACTGCCGGGTCGGCGGCGAGGCGCTTGGCCTGGGTCTCGGACATCTGTGCCGAGAAACCGCGCAAAGCGGACTTGTACGAGTGCTTCACCTGCGCGCTGTACTTAGCGCTGAGGCTCTCCACACTGGTCGTGCTCATGTCCTTCAGCACGACGATGTAGTTGTCCTTGACTGTGTTGGACGCACCGAGGTTCCGAATCTCCCCCTCGGGCGCAGCGGTGGCGGAGACGGACGTCAGCGCGAGCGCGGTGCCCGCTACCAGTCCGATTCCAGCCGCTCGTCTGAGCCACGATTCACCCATAGCAGCGTGCTCCCTCGTCGCAGGGTCGTGCAGGTGAGAGCCTTCTTAGTGGCGTTGACGGATTTCGCACAAGAAGGTCCACGAAACAACCTTCGAATGGCGAATCAACAGTTTTGATCTGCCCTGTGAAGTAATTGGTGCCGCTGAGCTATGGACAAAACAATTGCGCCCCGAACGATGAACCGTTCGGGGCGCAAGTGTGGCCTATTTCGTCGAGCGTCTCAATCGCCTCGGCGAACAGCTCCGAGGATCTGTTGCTCGGCCGGGGTCGTGTACAGGCGCAGGTGCGCCCACATGTCCTGACCCATCGCGATGACCTGGTCGTCCTTGAGCTGGGTCAGCTGCTGGAACATCTGCGGGCGCAGGCGCCACATCTGACCGGCGAGCTGTGCCTGGCCCATCGGGAGGCGCTGCAGCAGCACGAGGTCCGCGTTGTTCGCCGTCGACGAGGCCTGCGGGTGCAGGTACGGCAGCACGTACATCGTGGTCTGCCACGGGGCACGCGGCGGGAACAGCTCCTGCGGGACGTGGCCGCCGTCGTGGATCACGAGCAGCGGCATGTCCTCGGTCGGCCGGGGAAGGTCGGCCGGGGACAGGCGGCGCAGCTGCACCAACTGAGACGGACGGCCGTCCGGGCCCTGGCCCGCGGCGCGCACGACCGGTTGCCACGCTTGGGGACGGCCGGTGGCGATGATGATCCACGCGCCGGTCGCCATGGCCCGCAACGCGATCTGGCGGGCCAGGTAGAGGCCGCCGACGACCACCATGCGGGTCGGCGTGGGGCGCAGCACGGACACCGCGAGCGGTTCGCCCTTGGTGCCCTGGCCGAGCATCATGCCGCCGCGGTCGCCGCTCGGGCTGACCACGTCGAGCATGTTCGGCGACACCAGGAACTCCGGTGCCACCGCGCCGCGGCCGCGCGAGTCGAGCAGACGGGACGAGCTCATGCCACACCTCCCAGCGGCAGCGTCGCGGCCAGGCCGGCGAGCTGCATGCCCCGCAACGGGGTCAGCGTGATGTCGAGCTTGTCGCTCAGCTTCGACAACTGGTCCTCCGCGCGGTCCAGCTCACTGGGCGTGCGGGCGCTCACCCGCACCAGGCCGCGCAGCGAGACCTGACCGTCCTCGCGGGACGGTGAGATCGACATCGCGAGCGTCGACGAGAGAGCGCGCACACCGGTCAGCGAGTTCAGGTTGCCCTTGAGGCCCTTGGACGGCCAGCCGGTGATCGCGTAGCTCGCGTGACCAACGCCACCCGCGGTGACGCCCGCCCACTTCTCCCGCAGCGACACGGGGTTCGTGTTGCCGACGGCGGCGGTCAGTTCGGCGGACGAGATCGCCGCGCGCAGCAGTTCGTCCGAGTCGAGCGGGCGGATCGTGACGCCGGCGGACTCCAGAGCGTTGCGGACGCGGGACAACGCGCCGATCAGCGCGCGGTGCGCACCGACGACGCCACCGCCACGCTCCCGGATCGCTTCGCCGCAGCGGCGCGGGTCCAGCCGGACCGTGATCCACGTGGTGCGCCGGGCAGCCGCGGGCAGCGGGCCGAGCACCTCCATGTACGAGCTGACCGCGGGCGAGTTCGGCGGGAGCGCCGCGCTGCCGGGGTAGCAGTGCCAGATCACGGTGATCGCGTCCAGGACGACACCGCGGTCCTCCAGGCACGGCGCCAGCGCGCCGAGCGGCAGCGACGGTGCCGAGCCGACCGCGGAGATCAGCGGCGGGGTCGGGTCGACCAGCAGCACCGCGGTCCACACGCCGTCGTGCCACGACAGCGCGAGCGGGCGGCGTTCGTGGTCGACGCCCTTCGCGATCACCAGGTCCGGGATCGCGAGACGCAGCAGCGCGACGCGGGGGTCCTCCGGGCCGAGCACCTGCATCTCGTCGTCACCGGGCTTGGACTCCTGCGGCGCGGCGCGGTTCGCGGTGCGGCTGTGCGAACGGAAGTTGTAGCGCAGCCGGACGCCGATCCACTGGGTCAGCCAACGACCACGCGATCGGGTGAACGCCAGGATCAGTGCGATGAAGAGCACACCGCCGGCGATCGAGACGGAGACGACGTTCAGGGCGTCGCCGTTCTTCACGCCCATGAGCGTCAGCACGAGGAGTGCGATGGCGAGACCGATCTCGATCGTGACTACGTTCGAGACGGGCAAAGAGCCGAGGCTGACTCCGGCACCTCTGCGCCGGACACGCCCGACCGGGCGCGAAGGCGCGGGTGCCTGCTGGCCAGGACCCCCGGGTCCCTGCGGCCGTGCCATCCCTGGGTTGGGCCGGGGCGGATGTGGAGTGGTCACGGACATCCGTTGTGGTCTCTTTCCCCTCGATGGTCGGTGGGCTTGGCGAACCGGCCCACGGAGCAACCTGCGTCCGGCTATCCTGCCGAACCGTACCGCGACTGGGAGAGCAGCGAGCCGAGAATGGCATCAACACCCACCACCAAGTCACAGGTCCAGGCCTACCAATTCGTCCTGCGGCGGATGCAGTCCGCTCTGGTCCGCAGAGACGCGGTGATGCTGCATGACCCCATGCGCAATCACTCGCGCGCGACATCGGTCGGCGTGGTCCTCGGCGTTGTCGGTCTGATCGGCTTCCTGGTGTACGGCCTCTTCAGCCCGGCACCGAAGCTCGACAGCGAGACGCAGATCGCCATCAGCAAGGAGACCGGCCAGGTCTACGTGGTCGACGCGTCGCCGCGGCGGCTCATCCCGATGACGAACCTGGCGTCGGCCCGGCTGCTCTGGTTCTCGCGCAACAACCCCGACCAGCAGGCCGGCGGCGGCGACGCACCGGGCGGGACGACGAACGGCGCGCAGCAGGAGGCCGCCGGCGGCACCCCGAAGCTGGTGAGCGAGAAGGCACTCGCGAGCCTGCCGCGCGGCAGGCTCACCGGTCTGCCGGACGCGCCGGACGTGCTGCCGGCCGAGAGCATGCGCATCGACGCGCAGTGGTCCGTCTGCGACACCCTCCGGCTGGACAAGTTCCGCGAGAACCAGGCCGTGGAGAACCAGATCAAGACCTCCGTGATCGCGGGCGTCAGCGGCGGCAACTCGGAGCTGGGCGACGAGGCGATGCTGGTGCAGCAGCGCACCGGCGACAAGAAGGCCTTCCTGATCTACAAGAGGCCCCAGCAGCTGAAGGACATCTCGTCGTCGACGGTCCGCGCCGAGGTGGATCTGAAGAACGACAAGGTGATGAACGCCCTGAAGCTGAAGGGCAAGCAGGCGCGCGCGATCAGCTCCGGTCTGCTCAACGCCATTCCCGAGGTCGCGGAGTTGCGGGCGCCGGTCATCCCCAACCAGGGCAAGCAGGCCACCTACGTCACCGAGACGAAGGTCCTCATCGGCGAGGTCGTCTCGGTCGAGCGGACCGGCGCGGCCGAGTTCATGGTGGCACTGGAGGACGGTTTCCAGACCGTCGACGAGACCGTCGGCGACCTGCTGCGCTACGCGTACTCGAACAACCAGAAGGCGATTCCGCTCTCGCCGAGCGCGATCGCGGACCACAAGGACCCGAAGAACCCGCTCGACCTGACCTCGTACCCGACCAAGATCCCCACCACGCTCGAGGCGAACCCGAACAACACGGTGCTGTGCCTGGGCTGGAAGGCCGAGAACTTCACCGCGGACAACAAGGCCGAGCACATCTCGGTGACGGTCGGCTCCAGGCTGCCGGGACCGACGGAGATGACGCCGGTCGAGCTGAACGCGCCGGGTGCGGGCGGCGAGATCGTCGACGAGTTCCTGATGCTGCCCGGCAAGCAGGCGGTCGTGCGGGCCAGTCAGGGTCTCAACGACTACGGCACGGGTCCGGTGCAGATCGTCACGGGCCGCGGTGTCCGCTACGGAGTCCCGGACGCCGGCACCGCGGGAGCACTGGGTCTGCAGGGGAACTTCCCGCCTGCGCCGAACCAGATCCTGAGCCTGTTGCCGATGGGACCGCAGCTCAACAAGAACGAGGCGAACCGCAGCTACGACTCGATCTCGGCGCCGGGCGGCAAGATCAAGGATCCTCAGCAGGCAGTGCAGAAGTAGCGGAACCACTCCGGGTGCATCACCGTCGAATGAGACAAAGCACCCGGAGTGTGTCGTTAGGGGACAGTTGTGGCCGGTCGCATTTCCGTTGATCCCGCCTGGTTGGAGCAGTACGCCGACCGGATCGACGGCACGACGGACGATCTGAGGCGGGTGCGGGACGCCATGAAGGTGTCCCCGCTGCGCCCGCAGTCGTTCGGCGAGATCGGCAGAACGGTGGGCACCGCGCAGGGCTACGCGCGTGCGGCCGAGCTGCTCAACTCGCAGCTCGCCCGCGCCTGCGACACGCTCGACGCCGCCGCCAAGGGCCTGCACGCCGTGGCGAAGCAGCACGGGCAGGGCGACGACGACGCGCTGCAGCTCATCAAGAAGGCCGATCGGCGGTAGGGGGAGCTGTGGTGACCAAGGACGGCAGGCAGATCGCGGCCGAGGTCGGTCCCGAGCTCGACTACCTCTCGCGGGTGAGTCAGAAGCTCGGTGTCGTGGACCTCGTGCACGACTTCTTCGACCCGCTCGTGGGTGACTGGAACGACCTGCGCGAGGAAGCCGAACGCTGGCGCAAGGCGGCGAAGGTGACCGAGGCGGTCAACAAGCACGTGGCGGCACCGCTGGGCGGCGTCGACGCGCGGTGGCAGGGCAAGGACGCCGACGCGTTCCTCGACCACATGCGCAAGGTGGGGCTCGCCGGCGGCGACATGTCCGACGCGATGAACGCGATGGCGGACGCGCTGGAGGAAACGGCGGACGGCGTTCGCGACATCGTGCAGGACATGGCGCACGTGCTCGCCGACGCCGCCGACTCGGTGTCCGGCACGGCGGCGTTGCCCCTGGAGGGCGACCAGCGCGCGATCAAGCACATCGAGGAGCTCAAGGCACCGGTCCGCGAACTGCACGAGTCCGCGCGGCAGGTGCTGGAGGCGTTCCTCAAGCTGTGCGACGGGGTTTCCGGTGAGTCCGACGGCTTCGACGCCGTGCGGATGGAGCACAAGTACCCCGACAAGGACTGGACCTACACGGCGCCCGCCAAGCCCGAGACGAAGATGCCGGAACCGGCCAAGGCTTCCGCCACGGCCGCTGCGGGCACCGCCTCGCCCGGTGGTGGCGGCGGTGGGGTCGGCGGCGGTGTCGGTGGTGGCGTTGGCGGCGGAGTTGGTGGTGGTGTCGGCTCCGTGGGTGCGCCGGCCGCCGCGACCCAGCAGCCGATGCAGTTCGGCGGCTCCACAGGCGTCGCTGAGCAACTTCCGGGCGCGGACAAGGGTGCTGCGGCCGCTTCGGCCGCCGCGGCCGCTGGTGGCCGTTCTGGAGGCGCTCCCGGCGGGATGGCGGGCGGGATGATGGGCGGCATGCCGATGGGCGGTGCCGGCGGTCAGCAGGGTGGCGACAAGGAGCACAAGCCGAAGCAACGGCTCACCGGCTCGATCGACGACCTGCTCGGCAAGCCCAAGAAGGCCGCGCCGAAGACGATCGGCGACGACGAATAGTCGGCCTCCGCTGGCGAGGGACCAAGATCGACATTACGCTGAACGGCGTAACGGTTGGTCTTGGTCTCTGGGGGTTTTCGTCATGCGCAAGTCGCTCATCGCTGCGATCGCGGTCGCCGGGCTGCTCATGGGAGCGGCACCGGCCAGCGCGGCCGAGCATCGCGAGTACGTCGGCGGCTACTGGAGTTTCCTGTACTTCGAACAGGGCAACGCCTTCGGCAGCAACAGCTCGCAGGTTCCGCAGATCTGGATGGACCGCGCGACCAGCAGCAACCCCACTCGCTGGGACGGGTGGATCGGTGCCGCGAAGAACTCGATCTGGACCGCGCGCGTGCCGCACGGCGACTACTGGTGGCGCACCTGCTTCGAGGGGAACAGGGGCAAGCTGCACTGCGGATCCTGGTTCCACGCCTGACCTGGCAACGAGAACGGCCCCGCTCGACTGTCGAGCGGGGCCGTTCTCGTGATGAGCCGAGGAACGGCTAGGCCGGTTTGCCGCGCTTGCGGTTGAGCGAGTTGCGGATGAGCAGCGTGAGCATGAGCAGCACGCCGCCGATGCCGATGCCGCTCAGCGCCACGATGATCGGTGGCCAGTCCAGCCCCTGCGGCGGGGTGACGGCCGTGTTCAGCTCCTTCGGCTGCGGCGCCTTGAACCCCTGCGCTTCCGCGGGCAGCACGGCGGTCAGCGCGGCCACCGGGTTGATCATGCCGGCGCCGGTCTTGTTGTCCCTTCCGGACACGTTGCCGGGGTGCAGGGCCGTGGCCTTCACGCGCTCCATCACCTGGCGCGCGCTGAGGTCCGGGAACCGCTCGCGCACCAGCGCCACAATGCCTGCGACGTAAGGGGACGCGAAGCTCGTGCCCTTGATGTCCTGCACGCCCTGCGCGGTGACGTTCGCGTTGGTCAGGCCGGTGCCCTTGGGGTCGACGGAGATGATCTCCTCACCCGGCCCGGCGATGCTGACCCACGGGCCCCACACGCTGAACGAGGACACCGCGCCCGACTGGGCGATCGATCCCACGGACAGCACGTCGTTGGCGAACCAGGCGGGCGACGAGACCGAGTTGACGTTGGTCGGGTCCAGGTTGTCGTTCTGCTTGGCGCACCCGGTGCCCTGTTCGCTCAGGTTGCCGGCGGCGGTGACGATCACCACGTTCTTGACGTCCACCGCGTACTTGATCGCGGCCTGCAGCTTCTGGTCGTCGGAGCTGAACCCCTTGGGAGGGCCGCAGTTCGTCAGCGAGATGTTGATGACCTTGGCGTTCTGGTTCGCGGCACGGACGATGGCCATCGCCAGGGTGCCCACCTTGCCGGCGGAGGCACGCTTGTCCGGGTTCGTCGCGTCGCCCTTGAACTCGTAGCGGTCGCTCGTCTGACGGATCGCGAGGATCTCCGCCTCCGGTGCCGCGCCGACGAAGTCGCCCTCGGTCCTGGCCGCCGCGGCGACGCCGGCCACCTCGGTGCCGTGGCCGTCGCAGTCGTCGGTGCCGTTCGCGTTCTTGGAGTTGTCGACGTACTCGCCACCGGGCTTCACCCGGCCGCCGAAGCGCGGGTTGCGCGGGTCGACACCCGTGTCGATGATCGCGATCCTGATGCCCTTGCCGGTCGCGAACCTGTGCGCCTGATCGAGGTTCAGCTGGACCTGGCCCCACGGCTTGGTCTCGATCAGTTCGCTCTTCGTGTCGGACTCGACGCACCCCTTGTTGGTGCGCTCGTACTTCACGTCGGGCTTGCCGTCGTCGGCCGGGGGCTGGGTGCCGGGCGGCAGGTCCGGCGGCACCGAGTTCGGGCGGGCCGTCGCGGGGGACGACGACGGCTGCGCGGAGGCCTGCGGAAGCGCCCCCGTCAGCAGCAGCAGTCCGGCGGTCGCGGCCGCCGTGGTGCGCCTGATGCCGGACCTCATAGCGAGATCAGACCTCGGAACACCGAGTACATGTCCATCACCGCGAGCGCCAGCGGCACCACGGCGGCGATGAGGATCGCCTCGATGATGTCGACGGTGCGGCGCAGCGGCGGTGAGAACTTCTGGCCGGGGAAGATCACACCGAGCACCAGTGCGGCGGCGCCGAGGATCAGCAGCGTGCCGAACACGAACGCGATGCGGTCGAACGAGGTCGAGGAGATCAGCCAGCCCAGCAGGATGCCCGCGCTGGCGAGCATGCCGGTGGACAGCAGTGCGACCGCCTGCGCGCCGTTCGCGTACGCACGGCCGCGCATCATCAGCACGATCGCGACGACGACGCCGTAGATCGGGCCCCAGATCGTGTCGGCGGACGCGGCCACGATGGCGGCCAGCGCGGCGACGATGCCGGTTCCGACGATCATGCCGGTGAGGTACTCGTGCGCCACGGCGGTGCGGCGCTCGATCACCGCGTACTCCGGGAAGCCGCTGTCCTCCTTGAGGTCCTCCGCGTTCGTCGGCACGACGGGCGGCGGGATCTTGGCCAGCTGCAGCGTCAGCCTGGGCAGCAACGACAGCGCGCCGAGCGCCACCGCGCCGGTCGCCGCGGCCACACCGGCCAGCGGGTGCTCGACGAACGTCGCGACGAGGAACGCGAGCGCCACGAACGTGCCGCCGGTCGCCGCGGCGATGAACACCGTGATGCCCTGCCCGATCAGCAGGATGCCGCCCCACGCGAAGATCATCATCAGGGCCGAGGCGAGCAGCATCTTCGGGTTGAACCCGACACCGGGCACCGCGTGGAAGCCCGCGACGAACGCCATCGGCAGCGAACCGCACGCGGCGATCAGCACACCCGTCGACGCCGAGGCGTAGGCCCGCGAGATGGTCGCGCCCGCCGCCAGTGCGGCGACGGCGGCGACACCACCGGCGATCGCGGCGGCGAGCCCGCTGCCGGAACCGCCCTGCGTCACCGGGCCGGACAGGAACAGCGCCACCGCGGAGGCGATCAGCGCGAGCGCACCGGCGAGGTGGCCGAACTTCTGCGCCGTCTCCTTGGTCCACGGCCGGAACGAGTCCGGATCGGACTCCGCGATCGCGTCGACGACGTCGTCGTACAACGGCGGCGGCGGATTCTCGTTGCGGCGCCGCAACTGCAGCAGCTCACCGTCGACGACTCCGAGCGACGCCAGCGTGCGCGCGGGGTCGAGCGGGCTGTCGCCGAGCTTCGCGAGGCACCAGCCGCCGTGCCGGACACCACCGTCCGGAGTGGCCTCTCTGGCCATGTCCAGCAGCATCGGCAGGAGATCGGCCACCGCCACGTCGGCAGGCAGCGCAACGTCGATACGCGTTCGAGGTGCCACCACCGTGACACGGCTGAACACCGTCGTACCGGTCGCCACCAGGGCCCCCTAAGTCAGATCAGCACTAATCAAATCAACGGCCCGACCCTATTGGTCCACTCGGACGCTCGCCGGGCGGCCCTAGGGTCTGCTTCGCGGGGCTCGTTCGATGAGAGTCGCGGTTGAGGTGGTTCCTGGCGGCGCGGGCGGACAATCTGCATACCGGTGTTGTATTCGGGTTGTCCGCCCGTGCCCCCAGGGACCAGCTCAGCCCCGACTATCGCGAACACGGCCCTGCGAAGCGGACCCTAGTATGGCCGGACCGACGCCTCTTGCACGTGTGGTTCGCAGAACACGTTCGACTGGGTTTTTTCCCGACCCACCTTCGTGACGCGCGCGGATGCGCAATAGTGTCGGTTGCTACTGGTGGCGTAACAAGAGTCGAAGAGGTGCCTGTCAGTTGAGCACGCTGCAGTTCAAGCGAACGGCACGCCTTGCTGCTCCCCGGCCTCCTGGCGGTGAGGTCCACCTCGAGCCGCCACCCGAGGTCCCCCGGATCATCCCCGGCAACATCATGATGAAGGCGATGCCCGTCGTCATGATCGTCGCGTCCGTCGGCATGATGGGCATGATGTTCGTGTTCGCGCCGCGGCAGCCCGCGGCGATGATCATGCCGGGCATGATGATGATCTCGACCATCGGCATGATGGCGAGCGGCATGGGCTCCGGCAAGGGCCAGAAGAAAGCCGAGATGAACGAGGACCGCAAGGACTACCTGCGGTATCTCGGCCAGATGCGCGACCGCGCCCGCGAGGCCGCCGACGAACAGCGCGCCGAACGCGAGTGGGTCCACCCCGACCCGCAGATGCTGTGGTCGCTCGCCACCACCCGCCGCATGTGGGAACGCCGCCAGAACGACCCCGACTTCTGCCACCTGCGCGCGGGACGGGGCTCGCAGCGCCTCGCCACCCGCCTGGTGCCGCCGCAGACCGGTCCGGTCGAGGAGCTCGAGCCGATCGCGACGCTGGCCCTGCGCCGGTTCGTGCGCGCCCACTCGCTCGTGCCCGACCTGCCGATCTCCATCGCACTGCGCGGGTTCGCCGCGGTCGGCCTGCTCGGTGAGATCGAGGACCGCCGCGACGTCGCACGGGCGCTGCTCGCCCAGCTCGTCACCTTCCACGCCCCGGACGACCTGCTGATCGCGGTCGTCAGCGCGGGCCGCACGAAGCAGCTGTGGGAGTGGGTGAAGTGGCTGCCGCACGCGCAGCACCCCACCGACATCGACGGCATCGGCCAGCGCCGCATGATGGCGAACTCGCTCGCCGAGATCGAGGCGATGCTGGACGAGAACCTGCGCGACCGGCAGCGGTTCACCCGCAACGCCCCGCCGCCGCCCGACCAGCCGCACATCGTGATCGTCATCGACGACGGCGACATCAGCCGTGAAGAGATGATCATCCTCGAGGAGGGTCTGGTCGGCGTCACGCTGCTGGACCTGTCCGAGTGCCTGGGCAACCTGACGGCGCGGCGCGGTCTGCGCCTGGTCGTCGAGAACAACCAGCTCGGTGCCCGTTCCGCGACCGGCGTCGAGTGGTTCGGTGCTCCCGACCGGCTGTCGATCGTGGAGTCCGAGGCGCTCGCCCGCAGGCTCTCGCCGTACCGCATGGGCGCGGCCGGTGAAGCCGGTGGCGACTCGGGCGAGGACCCGTTGGCGATGACCAACAACCCGCCGATCCTCGAGTTCATGGGCATCCCCGGCGACCCGATCACGTTCGACGTGCAGCAGGCGTGGCGGCCGCGGCCCAAGCGCGACCGCTACCGGATCCCGTTCGGCATCGGTGAGCACGGTCAGGCGGTCGAGCTCGACATCAAGGAAGCGGCCGAGGACGGCATGGGCCCGCACGGCCTGTGCATCGGCGCGACCGGTTCCGGTAAGTCGGAGTTCCTCCGCACCCTGGTGCTGGGCCTGCTGGCCTCGCACTCGTCGACGGCGCTCAACATGATCCTCGTCGACTTCAAGGGTGGTGCGACGTTCCTCGGTCTGGACAAGGCACCGCACGTCGCCGCGACGATCACCAACCTCGCGGGCGACCTCACCCTGGTCGACCGCATGAAGGACGCCATCGCCGGTGAGGTGTCGCGCCGCCAGGAGGTTCTGGCGAAGGGCAACTACAAGAACGTCTGGGACTACGAGAAGGCCCGTGAGAACGGTGCCCAGCTCGACCCGCTGCCCGCGCTCTTCATCTGCATCGACGAGTTCTCCGAGATGCTGACGGCGAAGCCGGACTTCATCGACATCTTCCTCCAGATCGGTCGTGTCGGCCGGTCGCTGCAGATGCACATGCTCCTCGCGTCGCAGCGACTCGAGGAAGGCAAGCTGCGCGGTCTGGACACGTTCCTCTCGTACCGGATCGGTCTGAAGACGTTCAACGCGGCCGAGTCCCGTGCGGCGATCGGTGTGCCGGACGCCTACGAGCTGCCGCCGATCCCGGGTTCGGGTTACCTGAGCGTGCAGGGCATGCCGCTGACCAGGTTCAAGGCGCTCTACGTCTCGGGCACCTACCGTCCGTCGGGCATGCAGTCCGCCGGTGAGTCGGTGGCGGTCCGCAGCGACAAGCGCCCGCGGTTCTTCGTGCCGGACTTCATCGAGATCCCGAAGGAGCCGGAGCGGCCGCTCGAGCCGGTCAAGCCCGAGGCCCCGAAGAAGGAGACCGAGGGCAACGAGCCGACCCAGCTCGAGCTGATCGTCGAACGTCTCATCGGCCAGGGTCCGCCCGCGCACGAGGTGTGGCTGCCGCCGCTGAACGAGCCTCCGACGATGGACACGATCCTGCCGCCGCTCGACGTGACGCCCGATCGCGGCCTCACCTCGCCCGGCTACGGCGCGAACGGCGTGCTGCAGATCCCGGTCGGCGTGGTCGACAAGCCGTTCGAACAGCGCCGCGACCTGCTGTGGGCTGACTTCTCCGGTGCGGCCGGTCACGGCGCGGTCGTCGGTGGTCCGCAGTCGGGCAAGTCGACGCTGCTCAGGACGATCATCGCCTCGATGTCGCTGACGCACACCCCGCAGGAGGCGCAGTTCTACTGCATCGACCTCGGTGGTGGCACGCTCGCCTCGCTGGAGGACATGCCGCACGTCGGTGGCTTCGCCGGCCGTCTCGACGTCGACAAGGTCCGCCGCATGGTGGCCGAGCTGCAGACCCTGATCACCGAGCGCGAACTCCGCTGGCGCGAACAGCGGATCGACTCGATGGTCGAGTTCCGCAACCGCAAGCGCCGCGGTGAGATCAAGGACGACGCCTTCGGTGACGCGTTCCTGGTCGTGGACGGCTGGATGAACTTCCGCCAGGAGTTCGAGATGGTCGAGCCGCAGATCCAGGCGCTGGCTGCCCAGGGTCTGTCCTACGGCGTGCACGTGATCGTCGCCGCCAACCGGTGGGCGGAGATCCGGCCCGCGATGAAGGACCTCCTCGGCACCCGGTTCGAGCTGCGCCTCGGTGACCCGAGCGAGTCGGAGATCGACCGCAAGGTCGCGGTCAACGTGCCGCCCGGTCGTCCCGGCCGCGGTCTGACCGGTGACAAGCTGCACTTCCTCACCGGCCTGCCGCGCGTCGACACCTCGCAGGACCCGCAGACGATCTCGGCGGGTGTCCAGGACCTCAGCGCCAAGCTCAACCAGGCGTGGCAGGGGCCGCGCGCCCCGCAGGTCCGGATGCTGCCCGACCTGCTCGACCACACGCAGTTCATGGCGCAGGTCCAGCAGATCCTCCCCAGCCGCGGCCACCTGGTCCCGGTCGGCGTCAACGAGGACGAGCTCGCGCCGGTCTACCTGGACTTCGACGCCGACCCGCACTTCGTGGCGCTGGCGGACGGCGAGTCCGGCAAGACGAACATCCTGCGCACGATCGTCCGCGGCATCATGCAGAGCTACACCTCGTCCGAGGCGTTGATCCTGCTCGCGGACTACCGCCGCACGATGCTCGGCTTCATCGACACCGACCACCTGCTCAGCTACGCGGTGTCGGGCAACCAGTTCACGCAGAACGTCCAGGAGGTCCGCGGCTCGCTCGCCAAGCGCCTGCCCGGGCCCGACGTCACGCAGGAACAGCTCAAGAACCGGTCCTGGTGGTCGGGTCCCGAGGTGTTCGTCATCGTCGACGACTACGACCTGGTCGCTCCGCAGGGCGGCATGAACCCGATGCAGCCGCTGGCCGAGTTCATCCCGCAGGCGAAGGACGTCGGTCTGCACGTCGTCGTCGTCCGCCGCATGGGTGGTGCGTCCCGCGCGCTGTACGACCCGATCATCGGCAAGCTGAAGGAGATCGCGGCACCGATCTTCGTCGGTTCCGGTTCGAAGGAGGAGGGCAACATCGTCGGCAACCTGAAGCCGTCGCCGCAGCCTCCCGGCCGGGGCACGCTGGTCACCCGCAAGTTCGGCCAGCAACGCATCCAGTTCGCCTGGATCCCGCCGGAATAAAGCCGGCACAGCGTCTTCGTGGGTGGTCTCGCCGTTCGGCGGGGCCACCCACGAGTCGTTTCCGGGGAAGTTCCCCGCACCAACTGAAAAGGCCCGCAGCCGAAGCTGCGGGCCCACCCAGGTAGCAGGGGTTCTACCTGCTCCCCCCATGACCGGCCCGGGTCCGGTGCGGTCAAGAGGGAGGCGACCGCACCGGCCGGGATTCTTCGGAGGTTCCCCCAGGTCTTGCCTGTCTCCGTCGAACCGGTCGAGTGAGACTTTGCCGTACGCCTCTCACGTGGCGCTCACGTATCGATGACACACGCTCTCACCGCCACGACAGCGAAAGGCCCGCGGCCGAAACCGCGGGCCCGCACCGAACAGCAGGGGACTGTCCGGTTCCCCCCCCAGACCGGGCCCGCCCTGGCCGATCCACTGGGGAGGGCCGGCCGGGGCAGGACCGCGGCAATGCCGACTTTGCCGCACGCCTCTCTCGCGACGCTCACGCCTCGATGACGTCCGCTGTCGGGAAAAGTAAATGGGCCCGCAGCCGAAGCTGCGGGCCCGCACCGAACAGCAGGGGACTGTCCGGTTCCCCCATGACCGGATTTCCGTCGTGGCCGATCCACTGGGGAGGCTCGGCCACGGCGGAGTTCGACGATCGTGACACCCCCCAAGAACTCGTTGTCACTCTCGTCGTCCGGCTGATCACCACTGTGCACGGCGGCGCTCACACTTCGGTCACACCGAGTCGGCACACCTGCACTCAACGCTCCGCGAGCCGTGGGAGAGGGGTGGCGTGCGAGTCGAGTACCGCGTGCTGGGACCGCTCGAGGTCCTGCTCGACGGCGTCCCGGTCAGCGTTCCCGCCGGTCGTTGCCGCGTGTTGCTCGCCACGCTCCTGTTGCGCGCCAACGAGTTCGTGTCGACCGGCGAGATCGTCGAACGGCTGTTGCGGTTCCGCGCCCATCGAGCAGCGGGTGAGCACGCGGAGGCGACCGCGTTGTGGCGCGGGCAGGTGCTGGCGAACGTCTCCTCGGAATCGCTGCATCGCGACGTCGTGCCCGCACTGGCCGAGGAACGGCTCACCGCGCTGGAACAGCGGATCGACGCCGACCTGGGCGCTCGCCGCCTACCACGACGTCGCGGTCGTGCTGGACGAGCAGCTCGGCGTCCTGCCGGGGCCGCGGCTGCGGGAGGCGCAGCAGCAGGTGCTGGCCGGAGACGTGCCGGCACCCGCGCACCACGTGCCCCGGCAGCTGCCGACCGCGTTGCCGCACTTCGTCGGCAGGGAGCTGGAACTGGGCAGGCTCGACGCCCTGCTCGAAGCGGACCGGCTGGTCGCGGTGATCAACGGCAGCGGTGGCATCGGCAAGACGTCGTTGGCGGTGCAGTGGGCGCACCGGATCGCCGGGCGGTTTCCGGGCGGGCAGCTCTACCGCGACCTGCGCGGCTTCGACCCGGCCGGTGCGCCGGTGAACCCCACCAGCACGCCCGCGATTTCCTGCTGGCCGTCGGGGTGCCTGCGGACGAGATCCCGGTCGGCACCGAGGCGATGCTGGACAGCTACCGCGACGTGCTGTCGCGGCGGCGCGTGCTGGTGCTGCTCGACAACGTGCGTGACCTGGAGCAGGTGCGGCCGCTGTTGCCCGGCGGGTCGCAGAGCCTGGCCGTGATCACCTCGCGCAACCGCCTGCAGGGGCTGGTTCCACAGGACCGCGCGTTCCCGCTGGACGTGCTGGATCCGAGTGAGTCGATGGTGTTGTTCGGCGGCAGGGTCGGCGCGCGACGAGTCGCGGAGGAACCCGAGGCGGCGGCCCGGCTGGTCGAACTGTGCGCGGGACTGCCGCTGGCGCTCGCCGTGGTGGCGGCGCGGGCGACGCTCGACCAGCACCCGCTGGGCATGCTCGTGGAGGAGCTCGAACATGCCGCACTCGACGCGTTGGACACCGACGATCCGCTGACCAGTGTGCGGGCGGTGTTCTCGTGGACGTTCGGATGCCTGAGCCCGACAGCCGCGCGCCTGTTCGTCGTGCTCGGCCTGCACCCCGGTCCGGACGTGACGGAGCCCGCCGCGACCAGCCTGCTGGCGGAACCCTCGGCTGAGGCGCTGGACGAACTGGCCCGCTACAGCCTGATCAACGGTCAGCACGGCCGCTACCGGCTGCACGACCTGATGCGTTCGTACGCGGCGGAGGAGGCGGCTAAGCGGTTGTCGTCGGCCGAGCGAACGGCTGCCCAGCAACGGTTCTTCGACCATCTCCTGCACTCCGCGCTGGCCGCCACCGAGAAGTCCGACCCGCTGCGCCAGCCCATCAGCACGCCGGACCCCGCCCCGGTGCGGTGGTCCTGGCGTTCGAGGCGAGCACCGACGCCGATCGCTGGTACGCCGAGGAACGCGCGGTGTTCGGCCCGGCGGTGGTCGCGGCGGGCGAGGCGGGCTTCGACGGTCACGTGTGGCGCACGGTGTGGGCGATCCGGCACTTCCTGGTGGCCACCGGCCGATGGCGTGAGGGCGAGCGCCTGCAACGGCTGGCCGTCGCGGCCGCGCAACGAGCCGGAGACCTCTCTGGTGAGTGCCGGGCCCGCCGCGGCCTGGTGTCGTGCCTGGTGCCGGAGCAGGAGTTCGACGAGGCGGCACTCCAGCTCCGCGCGGCCGTGGCGCTCGACGAACGGCTGGGCGACCTGATCGGGCTGTCCAACGACCTGCGCGGCCTCGCCTACCTGCTGGGCCGCCAGGGCAAGTACGCCGACGCGCTCGATCCGTTGCTGCGCGCCCTGGACGTGGCCTTGCGCAGCGGTGATCGCATCGAACTCTGGAGCTGGTGCCGGACGAGCGGGACACCGTCGTGGCCTCGAACCGCGACACCCTCGGCAGCATCTACCGCGCACTGGGCCGCTTCGAGGAGGCGGAGGCGAACTACCTCAGGTCCGTCGAACTGCAGGCCACCCTGTCCTACCGGCACTACCAGGCGGACACGCTCGTGCGGCTGGCCGACATGAAACGCGAGCTCGGCGAACGGGACGCGGCCCGCGGCTACTACCTCGCGGCGCTCGACGTCTACGACGACCTCGGTTTCGCCAAGGCGGACGACGTGCGTGAGTTGCTGACCTCGCTGGGCTGAGCGGCCGGTCCCGCCACAGTGAAGAGGGAGGTGACTGCGACTGGACCGGCCACGCACAGAGTCGCGGAGCAGGCTCACACTTCGGTCACATGTCGCTGGAAGGGCCCGGGAACTGATCAGCGGCGCTGGTGGCCCCCCAGGTAACTCAGCCACCAGCGCCGCTGAGGAGAACTCTGCCCTGGACCGGTCACACTTCGCTCACACGTCGATCACACGCCGTCTAAACTGCCTTTGACCTGGGGGGACGTGTGCGAGCCGAGTATCGCGTGCTGGGGCCGTTGGAGGTGCTGCTCGACGGCGAGCCGGTGGCTGTCCCGGCCGGCCGGTGCCACGTGCTGCTGGCAGTGCTGCTGTTGCGCCCGAACCAGTTCCTGTCGGTCGACGAGCTGGTCGACCGGGTGTGGGACGGCGAGCCGCCCACAGCCGATCGCGCGCACAAGACGTTGCAGATGGTCGTGCGGCGGTTGCGGGTCGCGCTGGGCGACGCGGACTGCGTGCTCACCCGGTCGGGCGGCTATCAGGCGGCGGTCGACCCGGACCAGCTCGACCTGTCGCGGTTCCGCGCGCTGGCCGGTTCCGGCGACTTCGGTGCGGCGTCGGCGTTGTGGCGCGGATCGGTGCTGGCCAACGTGCCGTCCGAGCGACTGCACCGCGAGGACGTGCCGCAGCTGGTCAACGAACGACTCGCGGTGCTGGAGCGGCGCATCGACGCGGAGCTGGCGCGAGGGCTCTCCGGCGAGCTGGTGGCCGAGCTGCGGTCGCTGGTCGCCGAACATCCGTTGCGGGAACCGTTCTGGCGGCACCTGATGCTCGCGCTGTACCGGTCGGGGCAGCAGGCAGAGGCGTTGAACGCGTACCAGGAGGTCCGGACCGGCCTGGCCGACGAGCTCGGCGTCGATCCGGGTCCGGAGCTGCAAGAACTGCACCAGCAGATCCTGCGGGCCGAGGTCGCGCCCGGCAGACGCCCGCAGGTGCCGCGCCAGCTCCCCGGCGGCGTCCGGAACTACGTGGGCAGGGACGCGGAACTCGACCTGCTGGACAAGGCGTCCGGTGTGACGGTCGTGCACGGCGTCGGCGGTGTCGGCAAGACCGCGCTGGTGCTGCGCTGGGCCCGCGAGGCACGCGAGGACTTCCCGGACGGCGACCTCTACCTGAACCTGCGCGGTTTCGACCCGGATGGGCAGCCGGTCGACCCCGCCGCCGCGGCCGAGATGCTGCTCGTGGGGCTGGGCGTGGACGAGATCCCGGCCGCCGCCGAGGCGCGGTTCGCGTTGCTGCGCACCACACTCGTCGATCAGCGGTTGTTGCTGTTGCTCGACAACGCCGCTTCGCCGAGCCAGGTCCTGCCGCTGCTGCCCGGCGCGGCCGGCGTGCGCGTGGTGATCACCAGCCGCAACCAGCTCCGCGCCCTCGTCTCGCAGCACGACGCGACCACGATCGGCTTGCGGCAGCTGGAGTTCGAGGACGCGCGGTCGTTGCTCGCCGCGGTGCTCGGGCCGGCGCGGCTGGACGCGGAACCGGAGGCTGCCCGCGAGATCGTCGAACGGTGTGCCGGACTGCCGTTGGCGCTGCGGGTCTTCGCCGAACGCGTCGCGCGCTTCCCGGACGTCCCGCTGCACGAGTTCGTCACCGAACTGCGGAACGAGCGGCTCGACGCGTTCAGCGACTTCTACGACGTGGACGTCCGCGCGGTGTTCTCGTGGTCGTATCGAGCGCTGGACGACGAATCCGCGCGCATGTTCCGGCTGCTGTCCGTCCATCCCGGTCAGGACTTCGACGTGAGCGCCGCCGCCGCGATCGCCGGTGTGTCGGTGGCACAAGGCCGGCGGTTGCTGGAACGGCTGGTGGCCGACGCCCTGGTGCAGTCGAGGGGACTCGGCCGTTACTGCCTGCACGACCTGCTGGGTGCCTACGCGGCCGAACTGTGCGGGGACGACGAGGCGGCCGCGCTGCGGATGACCGAGTGGTACGTGCACAGCCTGGAGAACGCCACGGCCCTCGACGGCAACAAGATGGTGACGCGAGCCGGTGCGGTGCAGACCGGTGTGGTGCCCCAGCCGTTTTCGTCGTGGGCCGACGCGCTCATGTGACCGCGCCAAGGCCGTCGCGGAGTCGCGGGCGGCCCTGCGGAAGTTCCAGGACCTGGGCGAACGCTGGGGCGCCGCCCAGGTCCTCGACGTGCTCGCCAACCTCACCGAGGACCCGCACGAGGCACTCGCACTCACCGATCAGGCGCTGAGGGCGGTCAGCGAGCTGGGTGCCAACGAGGAACTGGCCGAGATGCGCTGCCGGCGCGCGGATCGGTTGCTGGACCTCGACCAGGACGAGGCGGAACGCGACTACCACCAGGCGCTGGAGCTGGCGAGCAGAGCCGGTGTGACCGCCACACGGGCGTTGGCCACCGCCGGCCTCGCCAGGATCGCCCACCGCAGGGGAAACCTGGCGGAGGCCGAACAGCTCCTGCGGGAAGCCCAGGGAGAGCTCGGGTTCGGCTGGATGCACTCCACGGCCAAGGAACAGGTCGAGGCCGTGCTCACCGAACTGGTGCGTAGTCGGGAAGCTTGATCGCGGTCGCCGCGCGGAGGTCCATCCGCGCGAACACCGGCATCTTCGGCAGCAGCCCGAACATCCGGTCCCTCACCCACATCCCGAGCCGGGTCGCCGGCGCGAGGAACGGCCCGGGATTGCCCTGGCAGCCCCGCGCGTACGGGCCGATCAGGGCTTCGTACCTGGCGAACGCGTCCCCTCCGGCCGCCATCTCCCCCGCCAGCACGTAGGCCGAGACGATCGCGAGCCCAGTGCCCATGCCTCCCAGCGTCGATCCGAACCCGGCGTCGCCGATCAGCGTGACGCGGCCCGAACTGACCGAAGGCATCCTGACCTGGCTGATCGAGTCGAAGTAGACGCCGGGCGCCACCAGGGTGTCCGGCATGAGTTCCGGCGGTACCGAGGACTTGAACATGAACCAGCCCGGCGCCGTGAGCGTGCCCGGCGCGCACACGAGGTCCTTGTCGTCGCCGTCCGCGTCCCAGATCGCGAAGTAGTAGCCCTGGAACTTCGGCCGGTAGGACGGGAAGACCAGCCGCCGCACCGCGGACCGCATCCCGTCCGCGCCGATGACGAAGTCGAACCGCCGGGAAGGGCCGCGCGCGAACGTCACGTCCACGCCGGCGCCGTCGTCGTGCAGCGAGGTGATCCAGTCGCCGAACACGTACTCGGTGTCGGATGAGCTCAGCTCGTACAGCAGCCGGGACAGGTCGCCACGGAGGATCTCCACCTCGCCTGCGGTGAACGACGCGGGCAGCCGGGAGCGTTCACGGCCGTCGACACCGCGGAAGACCATGTCCCGCGGCGAGGTTTGCCGTTCCAGCACAGCGTCGAGCACGCCCATCCGCCGCAGCACACCCAGGTGTGCCTCGCCGCGGAAGTCCACGGCCTGACCGCCGCTGCGCAGCGACGACGCGCGCTCCACGACAGTCACCGAGAAGCCGTATCGCGACAACCAGTGCGCGAGCGCGGGCCCGGCGATGCCCGCTCCCGAGATCAGTACGTCCATGACCGGGAAGCCAACGCCGGGCCGCTGACCAAACGCTTACTGTTCGCTGATGACCTTCAGCATCTGCGAGATCTGACCCTGCCGGGTCGTGGTCACGCGCTCCGCGTAGGCCACGGCCTCCGGGTTCGAGCCGTCCTTCTTCTCCGCGAGGGCCATCTCCACCGCGGCACCCTGGTGCCCGGCCATCAGGTTGAGGAAGGAGAGGTCGAACTCGGCTCCGCTCTTGTCCTTGGTGTCGGTGATGACCTTGTCGTCGAGCAACGGCTGGCCGCCGTGCGCGGCGTGCAGGTCCTTGCCTCCGGTCTCCGGTTTGCCCCAGAGCTTCAGCCACGACTTCAGCATGGAGAGCTCCTCGCGCTGGGTCGCGTCGATCGCGCCCGCGAGGTCCTTCGCCTCCTGCTTGGTGGCCTTCGCCAGCGCCACCTGCGAGAGGCTGATGCCGAGTTGCAGGTGGTCCACCATCATCTGCGTGTACGTCACGTCCGCGTCGTTGAACCTCGCGCTGGCCGCCGGAACGGGTGGTGCGGCGGAGGACGCACCGTGACCGTGGGCTCCTTGGCCCTCCGGCACGATGGCCTCTCCGCCGCACCCCGCCAGCGCCAGGACCGCAGCCGCAATCGCGATCACCAGGCGCTTCATCGAATCAGATCTTCTCCCACAGCGCCGCCGCGTTCGGCGGTTCCCAGCCGGTCAGCGACGTGTGGGCCTGCCGGCACTTGTACGACGCGCCGCCGTAGGTGACCGTCGTACCGACCGCGTAAGGCGTGTTCGCCGCCCACGTACCGCCGACGGGCGGCTGGGAGGTCGGCGGGTTCGTCGTGGTCGTGGGCGGGTTCGTGGTGGTGGTAGGCGGCGGGGTACCGCCACCGCCGATGTTGATGTCGATGCAGGAGTAGAACGCGTTGACCGTGTCGGCGATGTTCCAGACGGCGCGGAGCTTCTGGCGGCCGGAGAACCCGCCCAGGTTGATGGTGTGGGTGGTGGGGTTGTTCGGTTGCTGGTTGTTGCCGGCGACGAAACCGACGCGCGTGCCGCCGATGAAGTACTCGTAGTCGCGGGTGGCGTGCCGGGCGGTGAAGGTCCAGGTCAGCGACATGGTGCTGCCGACGCTCGTGACCTTCCAGGGCTTGCTGTCGTCGTTGAGCACCTCGAAGTCGTTGCGGGTGCCGCCACTGCAGGTCACCTGACCCTTGGGGCCTTCCGCGCTCTGCGGTTCGTACCGGGGGCCGGTGCTGCCGCAGTCGACGGCGCCGGTCGCACACTGCGCGGCACGACTGGCCGGCGAGGACACGTAACCGTGTGCGCTGGCCGAGCCGACGGGCGTGATGAACACGATTGCAGGGACCGCGGCCATGACCAGCGCCGCTTTTCGGGTGAGTTTCATTCGTCCGAACTCCTTGGATTCGTTCCCAGGCGGGGTGGACCCCGATGCAGGGGCGGGAACCGGCAGCGTGTTGGATCGCTCGCCGATCAAGTTTCGGTGTGGTCTAGACCATAAACCGGGATTCAGAAAGTGGTCAAGCAGTCACGGGCCGTGGACCGGAAATCGGTGACTGTCAACAAGTCCACGCGAGCGAGTGGTCTTACCGTTGACGAACCAGGTAACGGGACCAGACCACTCGACCCACTGGTATTGGGTGCAAACCACCGCCCGGGTGGGTAGCCCCGCACATGCGTGATTTCAGCGAGCCCGCCAGGGCTACCGGTCCGGGTGTCGTCGCCGACGGTCCGGCCGGAGCGACGACAGTGCTCGTGATCGATCCAGCCGGAGAGGCCCTGCACGACGAGATTCCCGCGACCTGGCGCACCCTGAGCGACCGGCTGCGAATCGTGTGGCTGCGCGTACCAGCCGCACCGGAGTGGCGGTCCACTGTGGACAAAGTGCTGACCAGGCATCGCGACGACACCCGGACCATGCTGGACGTCGTCACCAGCGGCCCGATCGCCGCCGACGTGATCGACCTCGCCCGCGGCCACGAGGACCTGGTGCGCTCGGTCCTGCTCGTCGACCCGGAGGTGGACGTCGACGACCCGTTCGTCCGCGTCGTCGCCCGCAGCCAGGACGTCCCGGACGACCGCATCCCGGCACCGCTCCCGCTCGGCCACCCGTACGTGGTGTTCGGCGTGGCAGAGGCCCTGAACCAGCTGGGCTGATCCCGAAGCACTTAGGTTCCAGAAGTTTCACTGAACCGGACACATCGGCCACCCGTATGCCTCGTCAGGGAACCGTGACGGGAGGCTTCATGCGAGCGCGTCTGCTCATCATCGTGCTGGGACTGCTGGCACTGACGGGCTGTTCATCGGTCGGGGGTGGTAACTCCGGCGAAGCGGCGGCCAACGAGGCGGATGCGACGTTCTCGTTGCAGATGATCCCGCACCACCACCAGACGATCGACATCGCCAAGGTCGCGATGGAGAAGTCCAAGGATCAGTTCGTCATCGACGTGGCGGACAAGATCGCCACCGCCGAGTCCGGCGAGATCGAGCAGATGGCCACGTACCTGCGCTCGTGGAACATCCAGGTCCCCGGCAACGATGCGAACGCCACCCACAAGATGGCGGGCATGATGACGGTCAAGGACATCGAGACCCTCAAGTCCGCCCAGGGCAAGCAGTTCGACGAACTGTTCCTCGCCACCCTCTCGCGCCACCTCCGCAGCGGCGTGGACATGGCGAAGAACGCCCAGGCCAAGGGCGTGCACGTGGGCTCGAAGGCACTGGCCGGCAAGATCATCGTGTCGCAGTCCGAGGTCATCGACCAGATCGCGGCCAAGCAGAAGTCCTGACGCTTCACCGGGATTGAGCGGGAGTTCGGGAACGCCAAGCACACGTCCGCTGTGACATCGCAGTGGGCGTGTCGGCGTGTCCGCAGCCCGGACGTGCTGACCGTGGCGTGTGCAAGTACCACCAACTCAAGATCATCGAGCGCGTAACTACACCCAACCGGCCGGCCTCAATACGCTCCCCCGCATGTACCCACGCGTGGACCCATACGACCAGGGCATGCTCGACGTCGGCGACGGCCAGCTCATCCACTGGGAGGTGAGCGGCAACCCCGCCGGCAAGCCCGCGGTCGTCTTCCACGGCGGCCCCGGATCAGGTTCGAACCCCCGATGGCGCGAGGACTTCGACCCGGATCACTGGAAGCTCGTGCTGTGGGACCAGCGCGGGGCCGGCCGGAGCACACCGCCGGTGAGCGACCCCGCCACCAGCATGGAGCACAACACCACCCAGCACCTCATCGATGACGCCGAGAAGCTGCGCGAACACCTCGGCATCGACAGGTGGCTGCTGATCGGCGGTTCCTGGGGCTCCACGCTGATCCTCGCCTACGCCATCCAGCACCCGCAGCGGGTCAGCGAGATCATCATCCCCGCCGTCACGACGTCACGGCCGGAGGAGCACGCGTGGATCACCCGCGGCCTCGCCATGTTCTACCCGGACTACTTCGACGCCTTCCGCAACGGCGTTCCCGTGCAGGACCGCGACGGCAACCTCGCGCTGGCGTACAACAAGCTTCTCAACTCACCCGACGAGAAGGTCCGCGAGAAGGCCGCGTGGGACTGGAGCAAGTGGGATCTGTCCACGATCACCGGCGGGGACAACGACTTCGCCGGCACGAGGTACGAAGACCCGGTCGTGCGCTACCAGCTGGCGCGGACCGTGACTCACTACTGGGGCAACGAGGCGTTCCTCGAGCCCAACCACGTGATGGACAACCTCGACAAGCTCAAGGGCATCCCCGCGGTGCTCATCCACGGGCGCAACGACTTCGGCGGGCCGTTGCACACGGCGTGGGAGGTCGCGAAGAGGTGGCCCGACGCCGAACTCGTCATTCTGAACGACGCCGGGCACGTCATCATGGAGGGCAACAGCATGGATCACGCCATCACCGCGGCGGTGGAGAAGTTCCGTTAGGGCGCAACGGGTCCGGGCCGGTGGTAGAGATCCTCACCGGCCCACCTGATCCGGTCGTGGAACTGGAATCCCGGTGCCGCGACGAAGTTCGCCGCGTCGTCGATCGAACCCGAGCCGTCGTACTTGGCCCGCAACGGATACGGGAACACCGGACGCGTGCGCACGACGTTGCCGTTCTGGTCCTGGCCAGAAGCGATCACCTTGGACGGCGCCGAACCGCCCTCGACCCACGAGACGAGCTCGCGGAACGGGTCGAAGTTCGTCAGCGTGTCGCCGCCCTCGCAGTGCCACATCGACGGCACCACGAACAGTCGCGCCCAGTCCTGCGCGCGACCGCCGGTGAGCCGTTGCCAGTAGTCCAGCGTGCCCTCGAAGGGGATTCCCTGGTCGCCAGCGCCGTGCCAGATGATCAGCTTGCCGCCCGCGCGCCGGAACTCACGCAGGTCCAGCGACAGCGCGTTCGCCTTGTACGTCTCCATCGCTCCTCGGTGCAGCTCGCGGGAGGTGAACTCGAACGTCGCCAGCGACGAATGCGGCTGGCCGATCGGGTAAACGAGGTGCTTCAACGCGTTGTCGGCGAGCCCGGCGGCCACCCCCTGGCCGAGCTCCGGCGAGGGGTTGAGCCAGAACGTCCACCCGATCTCCGACCCGTACGGCTGGCCACCGGGGTACAGCCGCGCGCCGCGATCGGCCGGACCGGCGTAGAGCCGTTTGACGCGCTCGATCTCGTCCGCGGTCAGCGTGCCGGCCAACGACGCTGGATCGAACTTGCAGAGTCGCGGATCGTCGATCTGGCCGTCCACCAAGCCGTCGAGGCCGTCGCAGTCCCGCATCACCGCGGCGTGCAGGATGAAGATCTTGTCGTTCGGGATGGTGTTGCGCGCGATCCACGCCTGGTAGCCGATCAACGCCGTGTAGCTCACCGCGGGCGCGGCGGCGATGATCCCGTCGAAGTCGCGCGGGTAGCGCTGAGCCAGCAGCATGCCCTCGCGGCCGCCGTTGGAACAGCCGCTGAAGTACGACTTCACCGGCGCCTTGCCGTAGAAGGTCTTGATGATCGTCTTGGAAACCTTCGACAACACGTGGGGTGCGCGGTAGAAGTAGTCGTCACGGGCCTTCTGGTTGTTCGCCGCCCAGGTCGTGTCGAACCCGTTCTCCGGCGTGACCTGGTGCCCGTCGTCCGTGGACGCCACGGCCGCGTCGCCGAACGACGGCCCGCAGCCCTGCGGAAAGGCCGGATCGACTGCGAATCCACAGAATCCGCCACATCCGTACTGGAGATAGCGGCCCTGGTAGGTCTTCGTGGGCAGCCTCAGCTTGAACCCGATGTTCGGCTCGATGGTGCCGCGCACGTCGCAGAACTCCGTTGCACCAGCGACAACTGAGGCTGACGTGACACGAGTGCGGGCATCCGGAACGTCGAACGAGCGCACCAGATCGGCACACGAACGCACTGGACGAGACCCGGACTCGCTTGCGACGGCAGGAGCAATCCCTGCCGCCACAAGCACAAACGACACACAAGCGATCAAAAGCTTGCGAGACATGTAGAGCGTCCTTCCCCCTGTAGTCGGACGTACCGGGGGAAGTCTTCCAGCTATCCGACGTGCACGCGTGGCCGTCGGGACGGATCCTTCTCGGCCGAGCGGATGATCTCGCGTACGACCGGAGGCGTATCTCCGCGGCCGAGGATCAGGTAGCGGAACAGGTGACCGAGCGGATTTCCTTCCGACCACTCGAAGTGCGCGTGCGGGATCACACCGGTCGAGTCGCGCAACGCCAGCAGGATCGCCGCGATCGCGTTCGGGGCGGCGGGTGCGGAAGCACGCAGGATGCGGTGGCCGTCGACCTCGACGCCCTGCACGCACAGCACGTTGCTGAACGCCGACGGGTCGACGATGTCGATCTCCAGGAAGATCACGTCCGCCGAGCCGGGCACCGGGTTGATGCCGCGCTGCTCGCTCTCCTTCTCGTCGTACTCCGCCTTGTCGCCGTCCTGGCGGCGGTTCGCGATCAGCGTGATCCGGTCGTCGTTCGCGATCGTGTCGGTGATGAACTGGCGCGCCCGCTCGTCGAACTTGATCTTGTCGACCCGCAGTTCCGTGGTGCGGGAGATGCGTGACACCAACGAGATCACCACGATGCCGATGATGAAGAAGAAGGAGATCGTGATGCCGTCCGGCTTCTCGATCACGTTCTCCACCAACGCGTACAGCAGCACCAGCGTCAGCACGGTGAAACCGATCGTCGCGCCGCGCTGCTTCTTGCGCCACGCGGACACCGTGACCGCGAACGAACCCGACACCATCATCGCCAGGATGCCGGTGGCGTACGCGCCGGCCTGCGCGTTCACGTCGGCCTTGAAGATGATCGTGATGATGATGCAGATGATCGTGTAGACGATCACGACCGGACGGACCGCGCGGCCCCATTCCGGTGCCATGCCGTAGGAAGGCAGGTACCGCGGCACGATGTTGATCAGGCCGGCCATCGCGGACGCGCCGGCGAACCACAGGATCAGGATGCTGCTGATGTCGTAGACGGTGCCGAACGCCTCGCCGAGCAGCTCGTGCGCGAGGTACGCGAGCGCACGGCCGTTCGCCGGCCCGCCCGGCGCGAACTTGTCCTGCGGTACCAGCACAGTCGTGATGAACGACGTCGCGATCAGGTACACCGACATGATCAGCGCGGCGGCCGTCAGCAGCTTGCGGGTGTTGCGCACCCGGCTCTCCAGGCGCTCTTCCGGCGTCTTGCCGGAGGCCGCGACCAGCGGCATCATGCTCACGCCGGTCTCGAAGCCGGACAAACCGAGCACCAGCAACGGAAACGCCAGAATCGCCGGGCCGATCACCCCGAAGAACCCGCCGCCGTGCGAGCCCAACGCGTCGAACCACCGCTGCAGGGCGTCCGGCGTCGCGAAGACGTCCACCAGGCCCACCACGGCCAGGACCGCGTTCAACGCCAGGAACACCGCGACCAACGGGATCGCGACGCCCACGGCCTCGCTGAAGCCCATCAGGAACACGCCGCCGAGGATCAGCAACAGCACGATCGTCAACGCGAGCTCGTAGCCGTGCAACGACTCGGGGACGTACGGGTTCTCCAGCGCGTGCACCGAGGCGTCGGCCGCGGACAGGGTGATCGTGATGATCCACGACGTCGCCACGAACCCGAGCAGCACCAGCACGAAGATCTTGCCGCGCCAGAACGGCAGCAGGTCCTCCAGCATCGCCACCGAGCCCTGGCCGTTCGGGCTCTCGCGCGCCACCCGCCGGTACATCGGCAGCATGCCCAGCAGCGTCAGCGCCACGATGAGCAGCGTGGCCAGCGGCGACAGTGCGCCCGCGGCCAGCGCGGCGATGCCCGGCAGGTACGACAGCGTGGAGAAGTAGTCGACGCCCGTCAGCGTCATGACCTTCCACCACGGATGCGGCTTCGCGTGCGACTCCTGGCTCTCCGGGCCGGAAGGCGCCACGCGGTCCGCGAGCAGCCACCTCCCCACCGGCCCACCCGGCGGGGCCGGACGTTCCGGACTCGGCACCTCGGCGGGGATGGCGTACTCCGTGCTCATGGCGCAGAGCATGCCATCACCAGGTGATCAAGGCCGGAACTCCGCCGGAAATCCAGCCTCCTGAACGGACAATCCGGACGGACGCAACATTCCGATCGTGCCCTGGGTGTGCAGATCCAGGAACATGTCCACCACGTCCGGATCGAACTGCTCACCGCGGCCCGCCCACAGTTCGCGTCGTGCGCGGTTCTCGTCCAGTGCGGTCTGGTGAGGACGGTTCGACCGCATCGCGGCCCACGCCACGCAAACGGACAGGATCCTTGCTTCCGCACGGATGTCCGCACCGCGCAGCTTGTCCGGGTAGCCCTCGCCGTCGTAACGCTCGTGCTGCTGCCTGATCACGTGCGCCACGCCCGCGAACCCCGGCACCATCCGCGCGAGCCGGTAGCCGAAGTCGGGATGTTGCCGCAGCAAGCGCCATTCCTCTTCGGACAGTGCACCGGGCTTGGTGAGCACCACCTCGGGAATGATGATCTTGCCGATGTCGTGCAGGCGACCGGCGAGCTGCGCGACCCTGATCGTCGGCGCGTCCAGCCCGAACTCCCCCGCGGCGACTCCCGCCCAGCGCGACACCGAGCGGCTGTGGTCGTAGCGGTGCAGCCAGCCGTCCACCCGGTCGGCGACCTGGCAGAGGAACTCCGCCATCGCGCCGTCGGTGTCCGGATCGACTGCGGGCAGCGGCTCCGGCCCGACCGCGACCCGGTTGCGCCCGGCCGCCTTCGCCGCGTACAGCGCGCGGTCCGCGATCACCACGATGTCGTCGGGACCGTCGCCGTGCGTCGGGAAGCTCGCCGCGCCGACGGACACCGTCACGGACAACGGGATGTCGTCGTTGCTCGCGCTGACCGGGATCGGCCTCTCCGCCACCCGTTCGCGCAGCCGGTTCGCGATCACGGACAGCCTGCCGGGGCCGGCTTCCGGGACGAGCAGCGCGAACTCCTCGCCGCCGTACCGCGCGAGCACTTCACCTGATCGAGATGCCGCGCGCAGCCGTGCCGCGACCTCCATCAGCACGTCGTCGCCCGCCGGGTGGCCGTAGTTGTCGTTGATCGACTTGAAGCGGTCGACGTCGATGATGAACACCGCCACCGAACCGTCGTTGCGTCGCGCGCGCGAGATCTCCAACGGCAGCTGGGCTTCGAAGAACCTGCGGGTGTGCAGCCCGGTGAGGCTGTCGGTGATCGCGAGCTTGCGCTGGTCCGCCACCAGCCCCGCGAGCCGGGCGATGATCAGCAACGACAGCAGGGCGCTGCCCGCCGCGATCACCAGGACGTCCTGCGTCGACTGGCCGACGTCGTGGATCAGCATCAGGATCGGCGCGGCGAGCGCGGCCGACGACAGCGCGATGATCCGGCCCCGGCTCAGGCCCACGTCCTTGACGTGCCCGCGGTCGACGAGCCGCGCCATCGTCGGGTGCAGTGCGGCAGCGCCCATGCACAGGTTGGCCGACAACCAGATGGCGTCGAGGAAGTTGCCCGCGTGGTAGCTGCCGTCCAGGCGCTGCAACACGTAGATGGTGTCCGCGGTCAGGATTCCCAGCAGGTTCGCCGTGAGCAGCACGAACGCGCGCGGCCGCGGCCCGGCGCCGAAGATCAGACGCAGCGCCACGACGAAGAGCGCGAGATCCATCATCGGGTAGCCGAGCGAGGCGATCTTCACCAGCACCGGTGACGTGAGCCGCGCCTGCGGGCCGATGACGTAGAGCCAGGAGGCCATGCCCGCCACGACCGCGAGCACCGCGGCGTCGAGCAGGCTCGGCAGGTCGAGTCCGGGAGTGCGGCGGCGGATCAGCAGGATCACGCCCGCGACCATCAACGGGTAATGCCCGAGATAGAAGATGTCCGCGTATGAGGGGTAAACCGTGTACTTGAAGAGGTAGTGCGATGCGTAGAACGTGAGGTCCGCGATCGCGTAAACCACCTGGCTGAGTGCGAGGAACACCCATGGCCGCCGCCATTGGGGGCGGTTGCGCTTGACACCGGCGAATGTCGCGACCGCGGCCGAGGCGCTGATCGTGCAGTAGAGCACCACTCGTACCGTTTGCCCCGTTGTCCCCGCAGGGCTGACCGGAATCAGGTAGTAGACGCCCAGCAGCAGGTGACCCGCCACCAGGTACATCCACCACAGTCCGGTATGGCCGGTACGGAAGATGGTCACACGAGACCCCTCGTTCTACGACTTGGTCGAGCCCGATGATGATGCCCGACTTGGCATCACCGCGGCACCGCCGTTACTCCAATGAGGTGACCCACTAATACGGACGCTACCGCGAATCACCGTTCTGCTTTCCGTGCGAAAGAAAACCGAGTGCCGCTGCGGCAGCCGGGTACGCCAGCTCACCCAATCCGCCCACCGGCGCGTCCGACGCCATCACCACGACCGTGATCTCGGGTGTGTCGCCGATCCGCGCCCACGGGTAGTCCCCGAACGATTTTTGCACGACTTTTCCCTGCTTGACGGTGATTCGTGCACCTTCTGTCGTGGAGACCGCGTCCATGATCGCTCCTTCGACCTGCTGGCGGACACCCGATGGATGCAGTGCCGGGCCGACGTCGACCGCCGCGGTGATTTTCGTACGGCCGTCCCGAGTCGTTTCAGCGATCACCGCGACGACCGATCCGTAGTTCTGATGGCAGGCGGCCGCTTGCGGTTCTCCGTCGTGCGCTTCGGCGGCCGCTTCGAGCGTTTTTCTGACCCGCTGGTCGGTGAGCAACCGCAACCGGCGTTCCACCTGGTTGTGCGGCATGTCCAGTTCACTCAGGAACATCTCTTCGGCATAAACGGACTGACCTGCGTAGACGCTGCGCCAGAAGCCGGTTCTGATCGGCGGCGGTGAGATGGCGAAGTGGAGCTCGCCGTCCACGTCGTACGGAAACTTGTTCGCCATCATCTTCATGATCTGGGGGTTGCTCGTCACTTCGAGCACCGCCGAGAGAGGCCATGTGGAAACGGCGTGATCCCGCCAAGTGGGTAGACCTTCGTCGTTGACCGTTGCTCGTATGCGATGGACCGACAATGGACGGTACGAGTCGTGTCGCATGTCGTCGTCTCTTGTCCACAGCACTTTCACCGTCTTGCCGGTGTTCCGTGCGAGTTGGACTGCTTCCAGCACGAAGTCGACTTCGAACTTCCGCCCGAACGCGCCACCCGCCCGGGTCGGTATCACCCGGACGGTCTTGAAGTCCTCTTCCAGAAGTGTGCGCACCCGATCAGGTGCCTGGGTCGGAACCCAGAGGGTGACCTCGTCGCCCGTGACGCTCGCCGTCGCAGTCGGCGGTTCCATCGGTGCATGGGCGAGCATCGGTGTGACGTAGATCTTCTCCACGTAGTCGCCCGATGGTGTCTTGCCTTCCGGCAGGGCGGCTTCGAGTTCGGCCAGCCACTCGTCGCTGTCCGCGTCCGGCGTGCCGCCCTCCCAGGTCGTCGTGAGGTTCTCCCTGCCCTTGATCGCGGTATAGGTGTCCCGCGCCAGCACGGCGAACCCATCGGCCAGCTGGACGACCTCTGCGTCGCGGACGTCGGTGGCGTCGAACCGGGCCGGGGTGGCGCCGATCCACGGTGGCCTGGCGACGACCGCGACGAGGTCCGCCGGCTGATCGATGGCGTAGGCGAGCTTGCCGGTGACGATCGCGGCCTGGTCGACGCGCTTGATCGCCGGGTTGCCGAGCACCCGCCACTCGTCCTGCGGGGTCAGCACGACGGCGGACGGGGTGAGCTGGGCGGCTTCCCCTGCCAGTTCCCGATAGCTGAGCCGGTCCTCGCCGTGCTCGACGAAACCGTTGTCGGCGCGGCACTCGTCTTCCGAGACCTGCCAGCGTCGGGCGGCCGCCTTGATCAGCTGGTGCCGGACGGTGGCCGCGGCCGTGCGGATCGGCTCGTGCAGGCGCTGCATCGTGTTGGAGTTGGCCGAGATCTGCGATCCGTAGGTCTCCGGGTCACCTTCTGCCTGTTCGATCGCAAGGCTTTCGACCGGAACCTTCAGCTCTTCCGCCACCATCATGGCGACGGCGGTGCGCACGCCCTGGCCGGTGTCCGGAACCGGGACGGTGACGGTGATCCGGCCGGATTCGCCGTCGATGCGCACGAACGGGTTCACGCTTCGGTTCGCATTCGTTCGGCGGCCAGTTTGACGGCCTTGCGGATCCGCGGATAGGTGCCGCACCGGCAGACGTTGTTCCGCAACGCCTCGTCGATGTCCTCGTCGGTGGGGTCGGGTTGCTTGGCCAGCAACGCGATCGTCGCCATGATCTGACCTGGCTGGCAGTAGCCGCACTGCGCGACGTCCTCGTCCAGCCACGCCTGCTGCACCGGATGGTCGGCGATGCCCTCGATGGTGAGCACGTCCTGTTCCCGCATGCTCGCCACGGAGTGCTCGCACGGACGGAAAGCCTGGCCGTCCACTATGGACGTGCACGCACCGCAGGCGCCGACACCGCAGCCGTACTTGGTGCCGGTCAGTCCCAGGTGGTCGCGGAGAACCCAGAGCAGCGGGGTTTCCGGATCGGCGTCGACGTCGTGGATCTCACCGTTGATGCGCAGCCGGTGCATGGTCACCTCACCGAGCGTAGCGGCCGCAACACCGTTTTGGACCGGATATCGTTGGCCCGTGGACGGCGTTCGGTTCGGGGTGCTTGGGCCGCTGCTCGTCACGCACGGGCAGCGGGACGTGCACATTCCCGCAGGTCAACCACGACAGGTCCTGATGTTGCTGCTGCTGCACGCCGGGCAGACCGTCAGCGTCGACCACCTGATGTCGATCCTGTGGGACGGCGATCCGCCCGCGAGCGCGCGCAAGGCCGTGCAGGTGCACGTTTCGCAGCTCAGAAGGGCGCTGAAGGACCTGCCAGGGGTCTCGCTGGAGTGGTCGCGGCAGGGGTACCGGCTCGAGATTCCCGACCGCTCGCTCGATCTTCAGCTCTTCCGCGACGCCGGTGATCCCGACGAGGCGCTGGCGCACTGGCGCGGACCCGCACTGGCCGAGCTGACCACGAACACCCAGCTCGCGAACCAGTTGGAGGAGGAACGGCTCGCGGCCACCGAGCGCCGGGCCGAGAAGGCGATCAACGAGGGCCGCCACCACGAGGTGATCGGCGAGCTGACCGGGTACGTCAGCGATCACCCGACCAGAGAACGGTTGCGCGGCGCGCTGATGGTCGCGCTCCATCGCAGCGGGCGGCAGGCGGACGCGCTCAGGACGTACGACGAGGGTCGCCGGCACCTGGCGGAGGAGCTCGGGCTCGATCCGGGGCAGGAGCTCAAGGACCTGCACGCCGCGATCCTGCAGGGCGACATCCCCGCCGTTCCGCGTGAGCTGCCCGCGAAGCCGGACCCGTTCGTCGGACGGCGTGCGGAGATCGAGCTGATCACGACCGCGGTGGAGCCGGTGATCGCGGTGCACGGGCCGGGAGGGCAGGGCAAGAGCGCTCTCGCCAGTGCGGCCGCGCACGCGATGGCGAACCGGTTCCCGGACGGTCAGCTCTACGTGGACCTGCACGGCGCCACGCCAGGACGGTCACCGCTGTCCCCCGCCGAGGTGATCAGGCGCTTCCTGCGCGCGCTCGGCACACCACCGCTCGCGGTGCCCACGGACACCTCCGAGGCCGCCGCGCTCTACCGGTCGACGCTCGCCCGCCGCAAAGTGCTGGTGCTGCTGGACAACGCGGTGGACGCGGCACAGGTCGGGCCGCTGCTGCCGGGCGAGTCCGGTTCGTCCGTGCTGATCACCAGCCGCCGCATGCTGGCGACGCTCAGCGCCCGGCACGTCCAGCTCGACCCGTTGCCAGAAGAGGACGCGCTGAGGTTGCTGGGCGACACCAGCCCGGAGGCCAGGCAGGTGGCCAAAGCCTGCGACTACCTGCCGCTCGCTCTCACGATCGCGGCCGCTCGGTTGCGGTCGCGACCGGACTGGACGACGGCGAACCTGGCGAAGCGGCTCGCGGACCAGCGGCACCGGCTGGACGAGCTGAACTTCGACGACCTCGGGGTCAGGTCGAGCTTCCAGCTGAGCTTCGAGGGCCTGAACGCCAGCTCCACCAGGGCGTTCACCCTGCTGTGCTGCCTCAACGTGCCGACGGTCAGCGAGTCGGTCGCGCAGGCGTTGCTCGGGCAGGACGACGTCGATCGGGCGCTGGATCCGTTGGTGGACGCCAAGCTCGTCGAGCCGTGCGGGCCGGAGCGGTACCGGGTGCACGACCTGCTCCGATTGTTCGGCGCTGAGCACGTCAACGACGAGACGCACGACGCTCTCACCCGCGCGCTCACGCACTACCGCGAGACGTTGACTGCGGCACTCAAGAAGCTGCGCCCGCACGCGTATGGCGCCCTCACGAACTCCGCGACGCAGCAGGACATCGACGAGCCGTTGCAGTGGCTGACGGACGAGGCCGAGAACCTGCTGGCGGCGGCCCGCTCCACGATGGCAGAGCCGTCGCTGGCGGAGCACGCTCTGGCGATCGCGCACATGCTGTACCCGCATCTGTTCAAACAGGACAGGGTCGCGGATCTGATCGAACTGGGCCAGATCGCGGACCGGGCGGCACGCACGATCAACACCTCTGAGGCGTTGCAGACAGCACTTCTGGTGCGGTCGGCGGCCAATCGCCGGATCGGTCAGTTCGACACCGCCCGTGCCCAGCTCGAAGAGGTGCTGGAGGCGCGCGCCGACGACCCGTTCGGACAGGGCCGTGCGCTGGCCGGCATCGGCACGATCCAGCGCGAACTGGGTCAGCTCGACGAGGCTTCGGACACGCTCGCGCAGGCCATCGAACTCACTGATGCCCATGGACCTGCTGGCGCGCAACGAGTTCCGCTGTCCGCTCTGGCTCAAGTGCATCAGGTAGCCGGCCGCTACGGGCAGGCGTTCGACGCCGCCACCGAAAGCCTGAAGCACGCTCGTGCGCACCAAGACGCTGCCGGAACGGCGTATGCGCTGGCCTCGCAGGGTCAGGCGCTGTTCAAGCTCGGCCGGTTGGACGAGGCGTCGGCCGCACTGGGCGAGTGCATCGAACTGTGCCGGGAGACGGGCGAGCACAACGACGAATGGCAGGCCCTGTTGTGCCGCGCGGAAGTGTTCCTGGCTCAGGGCAGGACCGCAGAGGCCACGAAGGACGCCGAGCGCTGCCTGGAGATCACCAGCGCTCGCGGTGACCGGTACGGCGAGGGCGTCGCGCACCTCGTGCTCGCCAAGGCAGGGCGGGAAAAGCACGCAGACCGGGCGGCCGAACTGCTCGGCACACCCGGTCTGCGGAGAGACAACCTCCTGGACAGCCTGATCCGTTAGATCAGTCGCCGTAAGGGTTCTGCATCGAAACGTGGACGTGGTCGTAGTGACCACCCGTCACACCGCCACCGGCGGTGTAGGTGCGCCAGCCCTCGGACGCACGGGCCACGCTCCAGATCTTGCCGTCCCAGATCACGTAGCGGACGTCGAGCCTGTCGGCGTACTGCTTCAGCCAGTTGGCGAGCTTCCAGCCCTGCGCCTCCTGAGCGGCGTTCGGGTACTGGCCGATCGCGTTCGAGATGGTGCAGTCGAGCGCGTTGCCGGTGTTGTGGTTGCTCGTCGACGGCTCACCCGGCCGGTAGTCACCGACGTAGCACTGCGTCTCACCGGTCTTCGAGGAGATCTGGCCGCGCACGAACGCCGTGCGGGCGCTCGCTGCCGGTGCGCGGACGGCCTCCGACGGGTTCGTGTTCTCCGCCGGCGTGGGGTAGGGGCCGGGGTCGCCTGGGTCGGGGTCCGGGTTGCCGCCGCCGCTGTCACCGATGCGGTGCGAGGCGTTCTCGTTCTTCAGGCCCGCCTTGAGGTTGGCCTTGCCACCGGCCGCGATCGTCTGGTTCGTGCCACCGTAGTTGCTGTTGAAGTACACGGTGACCGGCTTGCTGGTGCGGTTCCAGACCGACGCGGCGTTGTTCTTCACGCACACGCCCTGGCCGTTGCCCGCGCCCTTGAACTCGTAGCAGCTCGGCTGGCTGTCGCCGTAGTTCGCGACCGAGGTCTCGAAGTCGGAGACCGAACCGGCCTGGTCGCTGTTGTAGTACAGGCAGAACTCGTCGTCGTTGCAGACGCCGTCACGAGCCTCCGCCGGCGAGCCGATCCGGTGCGAGGCGTTCTCGTTCTTCAACCCTGCCTTGAGGTTTGCCTTGCCACCAGCCGCGATCGTCTGGCTGGTGCCGGCGTACCCGCTGTTGAAGAACACGGTGACCGGGCTGCCCATGCGGTTCCAGACAGCGGCGGCGTTGTTCTTGACGCAGACGCCCTGACCGTTGCCCGCGCCCTTGAAGTCGTAGCAGGACGGCTGGCTGTCGCCGTAGTCGGAGATCGACGTGTCGAAGTCCGACACCGAACCGGCCTGGTCGCTGTTGAAGTAGAGGCAGAACTCCCCTGCCTCACAAACCCCGTTGCGGGCCGTCGCCGCGTTTGCCGGAGCCGTACCGAAGAAAACGCCGAGCATCGCGCCAACCAGCGCTACAAAGGTCAATCTCTTGTACACCGTGAGCCCTTCTCTTTAAGGAACCCGGAAACTTCAGCAACGCTGGTCGGTGGCGGCCGAACCCTCGCCGTTGGACCACTCGAGCTGGCCGTACGCCTTGGTGCACACCGAAAGCGTGTTGGCACCGGAGGACCAGACTTCCTTCTGGTGGTTGCCGCCACACTTGTAGTCCTGCAGGCCGCCACTGGTGGAGACGCCGGAGCAGGCCCACCAGGTGCCGCTGTGCGAGTTGCGGAAGCCCTCCCACACGTAGGTGTAGGACCAGTTCTTGTTGCAGCCCTTGAACTGCTTCACCGACGCGATGGTGGTGCCGCCCGACTTGATGTAGGCGGTGCTGCCGATCTGGTCCACCCGGCTGCAGCTCGGGTTGGTCTCGGCGTTCGCCGGCGACGCGATCCCGAGCAGGGCACCCGTTGCGAGCGCCACGGTGCCGACGGCGCTGGCGATCCTGATGAACATGCTTCTCCCTCGACGAATTCGCTCTTGTTGCTGGCAGGGAAAGTCAGTCGGTGATGTAGCCGGTCACGGCGCGCCCCCTCAGCAGTCGCTGGACGCGAGACGGGCGGTGCGATGAACGCCGTTGGTGTCGACGTAGAGCACCTCGCCACGGGCGCAGCCGGGTGCGTAGACCATGTTTCCCCAGTGGTTGCCGGGCGTTCCCGGCGCGACGAAGCCGACGTGGTCGCTGCTCGACCAGACGGTGATGCGCAGCGCGGAGTCGCCGCCGGAGTAGTTCGAGATCCGGACCCAGTTCGTCCTGCACCCCGGTGACCAGCGCAGTTCGGCCTTGCCGCCGGTGTACATGGGTGCGGTGTCGGCGACGGTGGTGCTGCTGTTGCACCCGGTCTGGACCGGGTCCTGGTTGTTGCAGCCACGCCCGCTGCAGGACGCCGCCTGCGCGTCCGGCGCCATGAGGAGCGTCAGCGCGGCCGCGGCGATCAGGCATGTCGACTTCATGGCGCTGACAGTGCCGACGAGCGCTCACAGCGACCTGACAGCTACACCCCGTCAGGTGTCAGCGAGGTGTCAGAACAGCACTACAACAGCCGCGTCAGCGAGCGGTGCGTGATCGGTAAGCGATGTTGGCGATCGTGACGCCATGACGTGGTTGCGCAAGCCTTGGGTAGGCCCGTTGGCCTTCGTGGTGGTGGCGTTCGTGGCGTTCTCGCTGCCGCCCTACCTGACCGGTGACCGTTTGCAGTCACGCGTGCAATCGGACTGGGGACCGCACTACCCCATCCTGGTCGTGCACGTCGTCTGCTCGTCGATCGCCATCCTCGCGTCCGTGGTGCAGATCTGGCCGTGGTTCCGAGGCCGTTTCCCCGTGTGGCACCGCCGGATCGGCCGTGTGTACGTGTGGGGAGGCGTGCTCCCTGGAGGCCTGGCCGGTCTGGTCATCGGCTGGATGACGCCGTTCGGCCCGATCGCCATGGTCAGCACGCTGATGCTGGCCACGATGTGGCTGTCCTTCACCTGGCTGGCGTGGCGCGCGGCCAGGGAACGCCGGTTCCGCGACCACCGCAAGTGGATGATCCGCAGCTTCGCTCTGACCGTCTCGATCATCTCGAACCGGATCTGGGGCGTGGTCGCGTTCGTGCTGCTGGCGGATCGGGTGCCGGAAGCCGAGCTGCCGAACACCATCAGCGGGATCGCGACGTGGATGGGCTGGACGATCCCGTTGCTGATCTCGCAGTGGTGGCTGGAGCGCAAGCCTCGCCGTCGTCAGGCGCCGGTCGAGCAACGTGAAACCGTCAGCGTGTGAGCCACTCCCGATGTAGCTGACGCAGGACCGCGACCGCGTCGTCGGGGAGGATGTAGCTCGCGGAGAACTCGCCGTCGAGCTCGACCTCCCCGACCTCCAGGCCGGCGAAACGCAGATCGCCGTTGTGATCGACGCCCTCGTCGAACTCGATGCCGAGGCGTTCCGCGACGATGCCCGCTGTCGTGCGCACGTCCGTGCTCGCGTTGATCGAGACGGACTGACGGGTCCAGTCGATGACGAAGTCGTCCCCCATGCAACCCAACCCAGGTGGGCTGACAAGGGGTTATGCGGCGACTACCGTCGGCACTCATGAGGCTACTGCTCGCTGTGTTGATGATGGTCGTGCTGGCCCCGGTCGCCGCGGCCGCACCCGAGACCGTGCCGACCGCGAAGTGCGAGTTCATCCCCACCCCGGAGAACCCGGCCGCCCGCCCGGTCCAGCCACCGCCCGCGAAGGTTCCGGCCAAGGGCACCGTGAAGGTCACCATCGTGACCAACTACGGCGTGGTCATCGCGGATCTCGACCGCGCCAACGCGCCGTGCGGGGTGGAGAACTTCGCCCACCTCGCGCGGAGCTGGTTCTACACGATGTCCCAGTGCTGGCGGCTGACCGACACCACCCGCCTGGGCGTGCTGCAGTGCGGTGACATCTACCGCGCCGAGGAGGGCGGGCCCGGCTACCGGTTCGCCGACGAGGTGACCGGCAAGGAGACCTACGCGCGCGGCACCATCGCGTACGGGAACCAGGGACCGGGCACGAACGGGAGCGAGTTCTTCATCGTGCACTCGTTCGCCAACATCAAGCCCGTGTACACCGTGATCGGCCACGTCACCTTCGGCATGGACACGCTGGACCGGATCGTCAAGGCCGGCATCGTGCCGCAGCCGGACGGGTTGCTGGACGGTGCGCCCAAGAAGCCGGTCCGGATCCTGCACGTACTCGCTCACTAGTCACCGATTTTCCGAGTAGTCGCCGTTTCGTTGAAACGGCGACTACTTCGCGTTTGGCCCGGGAATAGCGCCGCGAGAGCGCGCTGTGTTGACATGTGACAGCAAGAGAAATTCCGGCGGGCGATCTCCGTCACACCACCTACCAGCGCATATTAACCCGGAAGGACCATCGCCAATTAAGGCGGATTTGATACTTCATGTGATCCCGCTCGCCCTCAGGAATCAATTCCGCTGCTCCCGCGCTTCTCTCACCTGAACGGCGGTAGTACCGGCCAGTAGCCTGGATTTCGGTCAATCCCCCACGTGCATTGGTTTGTTTTCGCGTGCGTTGAAGGAGGCACAGGAGTGGCACCCGAGTTCGAGCCGGCTCGACTCGACGACGTCGACGATCTGCTCAGGCTCTACCGGCGGGCGCACGGCGCGAACTACCCGATCGCGATGGGCACCGACCCCGACGTCATGGCGGCCGAGATCGAGGCCGCGCACACCACGTGGCTGGTGTGGCGCCGCGACGGCCAGGTCGTCGCCTCGATCACCGGGCACGTCGAGGAAGGCATGGGCAAGATCGCCGGATTGGTCGTCGACCCGGACGCGCAGGGCGGCGGTATCGCCCACCACGCGGTCGGGCAGATCACCGCGCACATGCTCGAGACCACCGACGTCGACTCGGTCTACGGCACCGCGCGCACGATTCACCTGGCGCCGCAACGAGTGTGCCTGCGCAACGGGTTCCACCCCCTCGGACTCGTGCCGAACCTGTTCAAGCACGCCAAACGGGAGACCATGGCATTGCTGGCCAGGCACCGCGACGGTGTTCTCGACCGCCGGGCCGAGGTGCACAAGGTGCCGCGGAGCCTGGAGAAGCTCGTCACCGCAGCCCATCGCACGGTCGGGTTGCCCGTGCTGCCGGAGTTCGTCGACGACACCGGCTTCCCCGCAGCCGTTCCGTCCCGCATCGAGGTCATCGAGGCGCCGCAGTTCGTGCAGCGGCACTTCGAGCGCAACATCAACGACCCCGCGCGGCGGTTCTACCCGTTGCACAAGCCGAACGTGCTGCTCGCCGACGAGCACGGCGAGTACCAGATCTACGGGCACCTCAACCGCCACGACGGCTACTGCACGATCTTCGGTGCCACCCCCAGCCCCCAAGCACTTCTCCCGCACCTCGGTGGCGTGATCGACACGCTGGCCGGGCTGGGCGCGCCGCACGTCGAGACGCTGGTGCCGTTGCACGAGTTCGACGAGCTGAGTGCCTTGCTGGCCTTCGGTTTCCTGCCGGTGGCGCTGTACCCGGCGATGCGCAGGGACGGCGAGGTCTACCACGACTACGTGGTCATGGTGCACACGCCGCAGCCGCCGGACTTCCGCGGCCTCGCGATCGACGAGGCGTTCCGGCCCTTCACCGAGCAGTACATCGAGCTGTGGACGCAGAAGTTCCTCAACACCAACGGAGTCTTTCGAGCATGAACCCGCACCTCGGTCCAGCAACGGTGCCGGACCCCTCGCTCAGCGCCGTCCAGGCGTTGTGCGACATCGCGGCGCCGTACGACCACAGCGATCCGGACCTGTTCCTGGAAGCGATGAACGAGTCGAACCGCTGGCACGCCCAGCGCAACGAGTTCTTCCGCAGCCTGTGGAACGGCAAGCCGCTCAAGGACGTCACCGAACAGCCTTACGTGCACGCCAACTTCTTCAAGATGCACGAGGTGCTGTCGGTGCCGCGTGACGAGGTCGTCGTGCACGCCACCTCGTCCGGCACGACCGGGCAGAAGTCGCAGATGTTCTGGGACGCCTGGACGTTGCGCGCGGGCCAGCGGATGGTCGCGCGGATCTACGACCACAACGGGTTCATCGACCCGGAACCGGTGCACTACCTGATCAACCTCAACCAGCCGACACCGAACGTGAAGCTGGGCAGCTCGTTCACCGGGCAGTTCATGACCGACTTCGCGCCCGTCGAGTCGGTCGACTACGGCCTCGCGCACACCGGCACCGGCCACGAGTTCGACGCGTTCGGCAGCATCCGCGCGTTGCAACGGTTCGCGGACAGCGGCCGGCCGGTGCGGATCTTCGGTTTCCCGGCGTTCCTCAGCTTCACCATCGACCGCATGCACGCCATGGGCATCGAGCCGCTGCGACTGAACGAGCGCTCGATGGTGTGGTTCGGCGGTGGCTGGAAGGGCAACGCGGACAAGCAGATCTCCAAGGCCGAGCTGCGCACGAAGGTCGGCGACATGCTCGGCATCCCGGACGAGCGGATCCGCGACAGCTACGGCTCGGTCGAGCACTCGGTGCCGTACGTCGAGTGCGCGCACCACAACCTGCACGTGCCGACCTGGTCGCGTGCGATCGTCCGGGACGTCCGGACGCTGGAGCCGTTGCCGTACGGCGAATCCGGCTACATCCAGTTCGTGTCCCCGTACATCACCTCCGCGCCGGCGCAGAGCGTGCTGATGGGTGACCTCGCCGCACTGCACGCACCTGAGGAGTGCGGTTGCGGCAACGAGACCCCGTGGTTCGAGATCCTCGGCCGCGCCGGCGTCTCCCGCAACCGTTCCTGCGCCATCGCGGCGGCAGAGCTCCTGAAGGGCAAGGCATGAACCGGCATTTCTGGCAGGGAGAGTGGATCGACGACGAGGCCGTCGCGGTGCGGCTCGGCACCCTCGAGGACCGCACCCAGCAGGTCGTCACCGGCCCGCGGCTGAACCCGCTCGTGGTGCTCGCCGCGGCCGAGAAGCTGGTCCTGGAGGACCACCGCGCTGCGCTGGTCGCGTGGGGGCTCGACTCGCTGGAGATCGACGAGACGCTGGACGCGCTGCGGCACGCGTTGAGCCGTGGTGCGTTGGAGCGCAAGCTCAAGCGCGAGCTCGGCAACCTCGACCCGGCGCGGATGGTCCGGTTCGACTTCCGCACGCCCACGTACGAGGCCTGGGTGCCGCTCGGCCTGCTCGCCCACGTGACGGCGGGCAACGCGCCCGCAGCAGGCGTGCTGAGCGCCGTTGAGGGCCTGCTCTCGGGCAACCTCAACGTCGTGAAGGTCGCTTCGGACGACTCCGGTTTCACCGTCGAGGTGCTCGCCGCGTTGGCCGCTCTGGACCAGACCGGCCAGATCGCCGCACGACTCGTCGTGTTGCACTTCTCGTCTTCGCGCACCGACTGGATGACGGGCGTGCTCGGCGCGGCCGACGCTGTCGCGGTCTGGGGTGGCGAGGAGGCGATCAACGGTGTGACGGAGCTGGTCCGGCCCGGCACGCGGGTGATCGACTGGGGCCCGAAGCTGTCGTTCGCCTACCTGACCCGCGCGTCGTGGTCCGATGTGGACACCCTGCACGCGCTGGCGGCGGACGTGTGCCAGCTGGAGCAGCAGGCGTGCTCCAGCCCGCAGGTGATCTACCTCGACACCGAGGACCCCGCCGAGGTGTTCGCGTTCGCCTCGCGGTTCGCCGGTGTGCTGGAGCTGACCGGACCGCCCACGCGTGAGCCGTCGCAGGCGGAGTGGGCGGAGATCACGAACACCGTGGTCGTCGCGCAGCTGGAGGAGCACCTCGGCCTCACGAAGGTGCACACCGGCGAGAGCTGGCGCGTGCTGGCCGACGTGCGTTCCGCGTTGCGCACCTCGCCGCTGTACCGGACAGTATGGGTCAAGCCTTTGCCGCGCAAGCAGATCACCTCGGTTCTGCGCCCGATGCGCCGCTACCTGCAGACCGTCGGACTCGCGGCGGACCGGCCCGACACCGCGTTGCTGGCGCGTTCGTTCGTGTCCGTCGGCGTGCAGCGGATCACCACGCCGGGCTCGATGCTCGGCGGCTACAGCGGTGAGCCGCACGACGGCGTCTACGCGTTGCAGCGCTACAGCAACCGCGTGTCCGTGCAGCTCGACGACAGGTTTGCGTCGGACGCATCCCTGGACGACCTCGCCGAGTCCCGTCAGCTCCCCGTTCCCCAGGTTCCGGTGACGTTGAAGGCGGACTTCGAGACGCTGCAGGACCGTCCGGCGGACGTGTACTTCCGCAGCGGTGGCAGCTCCGGCGCGCCCAAGCTGTCCGCCTACACGTGGGCGGACTGGGACGAGCAGATGTGGGTCGGCGCGGAGGCGTTGCTGGCCACCGGGCTCGACCCGCGGCACGACCGGATCATGAACCTGTTCTTCAACGGGCACATGTACGCGAGCTTCGTCAGCTTCTTCTCCGCGCTGGAGCGGATGAACGCCGTGCAGTTCCCGATGGGTGGCGAGTGGGGGCAGCTGGACTCGATCGCCCAGGCCATTGTGGACAACCGGGTCGACACGCTGCTGACCGCGCCTTCGTTCGTGCAGCGCCTCTTCGCCGAGCACGGTGACCAGCTGAAGGCGTACGGCGGGATCCGCAAGATCTTCTACGCGGGAGAGCACTTCGGCGCCCAGGCCATCGCCCGGCTGCGCGACGAGTTCGGCATCGAGACGATTCGCTCGGCCGCCTACGCGACCGTCGACGCTGGCCCGGTCGGCTACCAGTGCCAGGAGTCGTCCGGCAAGGTGCACCACCTGTTCACCGGCCTGCACACGCTGGAGATCCTCGATCCCGAGACGGATCGGCCCGTCCCGGGATCCGAGCCAGGCCGGTTGGTCTTCACCACGCACACCCGGCGTGGCCAGCGGCTGGAGCGCTACGAGATCGGCGACCTGGGCCGCTGGGTTCCCGGCGACTGCCCGTGCGGCCGCCGCACCCCGCGGTTCGAGCTGCTGGGGCGCACCGGTGACGTGTTCCGGGCCGCCGCGCAGACGTTGAACTACCGCCGGTTCCTCACGATCATGGAGGACGAGCACAGCTACGCCGGCGCGGTGCAGATCGAGCTGACCGAGTCCGCTTCCGGCGAGGAGCTGGTCGTGCGGCTGGAGCACGGTCGTGCGCCGGAGCCGGCCGCCAGCCGGATCACTCTTCTGTCGAAGTACGCCGAGGTCGCCGAGGCGGTCGAACAGGACAAGCTGCTGACCTTGCGAGTGGAGAACGCGCCGCTCTCCGACTTCCTGCGCACGAAGAGCAGCGGCAAGTTGATCGGTGTCGTCGACCAGCGCAGCAGCAGGAGTGTGTGAACCGTGTCCGTGCTCGACCTCGTTTGCTATGCCCGCACGCACTCCCCGTTCTACAAGGAGCTGTACGACGACATCGACTCGTCGGCGCCGCTGGCCGACCTGCCGGTGATCGACCAGGCCGCGTTCTGGGCCGCGAACACCATCCGCGACAACAAGGTGCTGACCCGTGCCCACACCGACGGACTGATCTTCAAGACCGGCGGCACCACCAAGGCTCCGCGCGTTTCCTTCTACACCAACGAGGAATGGGACGCGATGTGCCGCACGTATGCGGACACCCTGCCCGCGGCGGGACTGCGGCACGGCGACCGGATCGCGAACCTGTTCGCGGCCGGTGAGCTGTACTCCAGCTTCATCTTCGCGCTGAACTCGTTGCAGCGGTCGCCGATCGACCTGGTGCAGCTGCCGATCACCGGCAGCGCGCCCGTCGAGTTCACGCTGACGACGATGCAGGACTTCGACGCGACCGTCGTGGCGGGTTTCCCGACGACGTTGTGCCGCCTGGCTTCTCACGTGGTTGGTGAGGTCGGTTCGCTGCCGTTGGTTCGGCTGATCCTGTTCAGCGGCGAGGCTCTCTACGACGACCAGCGCGCGTTGTTGTCGGAAGCGTTCCCTCAAGCCGAGTTCCGGTCGTTCGTCTACGGCAGCGTGGACGGCGGGATCATCGGGACCGCGGTGCTCGGGTCCGACGACCCGCGGGTGTTCCGCTCCTTTGTGGACAGCTCTGTGCTAGAGATCGTCGACGTCGAGACCGGCGAGCTGATCACCGCACCGGGCCGGCCGGGCAGGCTGTTGCAGACGGATCTGACCCGGCGGTTGCAGCCGATGATCCGCTACCCCGTCGGCGACCTGGCCGAATGGGTCGACGTCGAGGACGGCATCTTCCGGCTGCTCGGACGGGCGGACGAGGGCGCGCGGGTCGGACCCGTCACGTTGCACCTCGACCACCTGCGGGCGGCTGTCGATCGCGCTGGTGTGGTGCACAACGGCGTGCAGATCGTGATCCGGCGGGTGGACGCGCGGGACCAGCTGGTGCTGCGGATCGCTGCTGAGCCCCAGGACTTCGACGCTGTCCGGGACGAGGTGTACGTGATCAGCCCGCGCTTCGAACTGCAGGTCGGGCGCGGAACCGTGGCACCGCTGGCCGTGGAGTGGGTGCCGGCGCTGGAGGTCAATCCCCGCAGCGGGAAGACCGTGCGGCTGATCGACGAACGACCGTGCTGACCCGCGACTTCCGGCTGGTGTGGCTCGGCCAGGTGCTGAGCCAGGGCGGCACGCGGCTGTACCAGATCGCGTTGCTGTGGTGGCTGCTCGAGCAGATGCCGGCGTCGTCGCGCGGGCTCGCGGCCGGGGCGTTCCTGGTGGTCGGCGTGCTGCCGTCGTTGACGCTCGTCGGCTACATCGGGCGGGTCATCTCGCGGGTGCCGGCGCGGACCGTGCTGCTGCGGGCCGAGGCGGTGGCGTTCCTCGCGGTGTCGTCGTTGGTGCTGCTGGGCGACCCTCCGGTGTGGAGTGTCTACGTCGTCGGGCTGGTGCTGGCGACCTGCCAGGCGTTCTTCGACCCGACGCTGATGAAGGCGTTGCCGGAGCTGGTTTCTCCCGCCGACGTGCCGCGGGCGGTCAGCTACGGATCGTCGACGCAGCCCGTCGCGAACTTCGCCGGAGCCGCGTTCGGCGCCGTGTTGCTGGCTTCCGTCGGGTTCTCCGGCGCGGTCGTGGTCAACGCGCTGACGTACCTGATCTCGGTGTTCTGCCTGCTGCTGGCCCGGTTCGAGTCCGTTCCCGGTGTTCCTGGCGAGCGCGGCACGTGGGCGTTCCTCGGCACGTTGCCCGGGGTGAAGCCGGTGATGCTGGTGTTCGCCGGCGTCAACTTCTTCTCGACTCCGACCGTGCTGGTGCTGCCGCTGTACACGAAGTCCGTGCTGGGTGCGGGCGCCGGATCGTTGGCGCTGCTGGAATCGGCGGTGTGGTTCGGGCTGATCGCGGGTGCCTTGCTGGCGCCGCGCATTCCGGTTCGTGGCTCGATCACGTCGTTCGGCGCTGTTTGCGTGGCGTTGTTCGGGGTGTTCCTCGCGGTGCCGGGTGTCGTGGTGTCGCTGCCGGTCTACGTGGTGGCGCTGGTGTTGAGCGGGTTCTGCCTCGGGGTGTGCAACGTCAAGTTCATGACGTTGTTCCAGCAGATCGTGCCTCCCGCGGCGAAGGGACGGTTCTTCGCCGCGTTGACGGCGGTGCTGAGCTTCACGTTCCCGGTGGCGTTCCTCAGCTTCGGTGTCTTCGGCGATCTGCTGGGCGCGCAGGTGCTCGTGGTGGTGCAGGGTGTGGGCTTGCTCGCTCTCGGCGCTGTGCTGTCGCGCGTGAAGGAGCCTGTTCCAGCGCTCGGTTAGGGTGTGGCCCGTGCGAAAGATCCTGGTCATCGGTATCGGCGCGGGCAACCCCGACCACCTGACGGTGCAGGCCGTCAAGGCGTTGCAGACGGTCGACGTGTTCTTCGTGCTGGACAAGGGTTCGGTGAAGCAGGAGCTCGTCGACCTGCGCTCGTCGATCCTGGAAGCGCACGTGACGCGGCCGTACCGATGGGTCGAGGGCCGGGACCCGGACCGCGACCGGAACCCGTCCGACTACGTGGCGACGATCGACGCCTGGCGCCGGGCCCGCGCGGACGTGTGTCTCTCGCTGCTCTCCTCGCTCGGTGAGGACGAGGTCGGGGCGTTCCTGGTGTGGGGCGATCCGTCCCTGTACGACTCGACGCTGGCGATCCTCGACGACCTGCTGGCGCGCGGCTCGGAGTTCTCGGTGGAGGTCATCCCTGGCGTGACGTCGGTGGCGGCGTTGACGGCCGGGCACCGGGTGTCGTTGAACCAGGTCGGCAAGCCCGTGCAGATCACGACCGGGCGGCGGCTGGCGGCCGGGTGGCCCTCCGACGTGGACGACGTGGCCGTGATGCTGGACGCCAAGTACTCGTTCGAGGGCGTGGACCCGGACACGTGGATCTACTGGGGTGCGTATTTGGGCATGCCGGACGAGATCCTGATCTCCGGCCGCGTCGGTGACGTGGCCGCGGAGATCCGTTCGGTGCGTGAGGAAGCCCGTGCGCGCAAGGGCTGGATCATGGACACCTACTTGCTGCGCAGGGCTTCTCCCGCCTCGTCGTAGAGGAACGGCAGGGTACGGTCAGGACCGACGCGGCCAGCTCGGTATCCGGCAGGTCCGGGATCCGCTCGCCTTCCGGCACGATCGCTTCGACGCGGAGGTTGGCGTCGAGCAGCGCGGAGGCCTTGCCGATGCCGTACAGGCCGGCGATCTGGCCGTCGTCGACGATGACGGTGACGCCGGGCAGTGGTTCGCGTGGTTCGTCGACGATCCAGACGAGGCCCAGCCTTTCGGCTGTTTCTCGCAGGTGTTCGTCGAGTTCATCCACAAAGGACACGACGATCCGTTGCCCGGCTTTCTCGCTGAACCAGTGGTTTCGTTCCGCGGCCGACGTTACTCGGCGATCAGGCGCCGGACCGCGCGTTCGACGAGATCCCTGGTCGCGTTCGGGGTGCTGAAAGCCAGTATCGACGTGTGCACGACCAGGTCCAGCAGGTCCGAGGCGTTGAACGCGGCGGAGACCTTGCCTTCCATCTGCGCCTGCGCGATGGCCGCGACCTTGTGCTGGTAGGCCTCGGCCTCCGGCGCCGGAACGCTGTCGAAGCCGTTCTCCAGGCGGTGGTAGGCCGCGAGCCGCAGCAGTTGCGGCCTCTCGACGTAGGAGTCGAACAGCCGGCCCGCGTAGCCGGGCAGGTCCTCCGGCGTGATCGGCACCGACTTGATCATGCGGTCTATCTGGATCCTCAGCAGCTCCTCGAACAGCCCATCCTTGCTGACGAAGTAGGCGTAGATCATCGCTTTGTTGCAGCCCGCCTTCGCGGCGATCCGATCGACCCGCGCGCCGGCGATCCCGTACTCGGCGAACTCGTCGAGGGCCGCTTCCAGCAGCTTGGCCTTGGTCGCTTCCTTGTCCCTCACCACGCCTCCCATTCTAACCAACCGGTTGGTAGAAGCAACCAACTAGTTGGTTGACAGACCGGCGCCGGCGTGGTTGCCTGGTTTTAGCAACCAAACAGTTAGTTGGTCCAGCCAACCGGTTAGTCGGGAGAGCGTCATGAAGGTCGCACTGGTCACGGGAGCCTCGTCGGGGATCGGCGAGTCCACGGCGGATGAGCTGCACAAAGCCGGATACACCGTGTACGCGGCGGCGCGCCGGGTGCAGCGGATGGAGGGGCTCGCGGCGAAGGGCGTCCGGGTGCTGGAGATGGACGTGACGGACGACGAGTCGATGGTCGCGGGCGTCAAGCAGATCATCGCCGAGACCGGCCGGATCGACCTTCTGGTGAACAACGCCGGCTACGGGTCGTACGGGGCGTTCGAGGACGTGCCGCTGGCTGAGGGCAAGTACCAGTTCGAGGTGAACGTGTTCGGGCTGGCCCGGCTCGTGCAGCTGGTCGTGCCGCACATGAGGAAGCAGAAGAGCGGACGGATCGTGAACGTGTCGTCGATCGGCGGCAAGATCTACGAGCCCCTCGGCGGCTGGTACCACTCGACGAAGTTCGCGGTCGAGGGCCTGAGCGACTCGTTGCGGCTCGAGCTGAAGCCGTTCGGGATCGACGTGATCGTGATCCAGCCGGGCGCGATCAAGACCGAATGGGGCGGGATCGCGGTCGACAACCTGCGCAAAACGTCCGGTGAGGGCGCGTACAAGGAGCAGGTCCGGCAGCTGTCCGCGTTCTTCGGCCAGGCCGACCGCGGCTCGGAACCGAAGGTCATCGCGGACGTGATCGTGAAGGCGGCCCAGGCCCGGCGGCCGAAGACCCGGTACGCGGCGGGGTTCGGCGCGGGCCCGATCCTGTTCGCCCGCAGGGTGTTGACCGACCGCGGATTCGACGCGCTGTTCCTCGGGGCCATGCGCCGCGCAGGGCGTGTCTGAGCAGGTACCTTCGGTTCAGAACCACCGAGGGGAGTCGTGTGCACGAGGGGCTGTCGCAGGAAGCCGAAAAGCTGTACCTGGCGATGTTGCAAGGCGCGCAGAGCGAGCCCGGCGCGGCGCACGAAGAGCTTGAACGACTAGGCCTGGTCCGCAACCACGACGTGCGCCCGCCGCGTTCGGCGCTGGCCGCGATCGCGTCGAGCCACGAGGCCGCGGCCGCCAGGGCCAGGGAGACCGCGGAGGTCCTGGCCGCCGCCTACGCCGTGCACGGCGCGAAAGAGGTCGACTTCGTCGAGGTCCTCAAGGACGCGGACGAAGTGATCAGCGCGTTCGAGGAGATGCAGAGCCAGGCCAAGACGGAGATCCGGGCGCTCGATCCCGGTTCGTACCTGAGTCCGCAGCCGGAGGCGAGTCCTGCCCAGCCTCCGGCGCTGGCTCGCGGCGTCGGCTACCGGGTCGTCTACGAGTCGTCGTTGCTCCAGACCGAACTGGGGTTCGCGTCGGTGCAGGAGAGCATCGCGGTGGGCGAGCAGGCGCGGACGTTCCCCGGCGTGCCGCTCAAGCTCGTGATCGCCGACTCGGACCGGGCGTTGATCGCGGTGCCGACGGTCACCGGTGGGAACGTCGTGGCACTGCTCATTCACCCGTCCGTGCTACTGAGTGCGTTGATCGAGTTGTTCGAGGCGTTCTGGCGGATGGCCGTGTCGATCACCCCTGGCGGTCAGGAGGACACCCAGGAGGAGCCGACGACGGCCACCCGCAGGCTGATGGCGCTGCTCAGCGCCGGTCTGACGGACGAGTCGATCGCGCGCGAGCTCGGTGTCAGCGAACGGACCGTGCACCGCCGGGTGAGCCGGCTGCAGCAGTTGCTGGGCGCGCAGACCCGGTTTCAGCTCGGCGTCCAGGCGTCACGGCGCGGATGGCTCTGATCACACGTAGTAACGAAGATGAGGAGTGTTCATCACTCTGTGAACATCATTCGTGACAGTTTCCAGACATGGCGACTTTCTGCCATCACCCAGGAGTGTTAAACGAGGGCTTTTCCCTTTCTCCTCTGTTGCAAGCGCGGCCTCATTCGGTCGTGCGGGGGCAGGAAGGGATCCACCGTGAGGAAGTACTTCAGAGGCGGCATCGCCGCGGTGACAGGGGTGTTGGCCGCCACGAGCATCGTGCTCACGCCGGCGGCCGGCGCGGCGCCTCAGCAGGACCCGGACACGGCGAAGCTGGCGGGCGCGCTGGCCACCCAGTCCGTGAAGTGGGAAGAGTGCACGTTCCCCGGCGTGGCCGAGGAAACCGTCAAGAAGTTCAAGACCGTCAAGGGTCTGGCCTGCGCGACCATCCAGGTCCCGCGCGACTGGCACAACCCGGCCGACGGCAACACGATCGGCATCCGGGTCTCCAAGACCGAGACCGCGTACAAGGGCACCAGCCGTCAGGGCATCGCGCTGGTCAACCCCGGTGGCCCGGGCGGCTCCGGCCTGCCGTGGGGCGCGGCGATGGCCCTGCGCACCCCGGTTCTCGCCGGCCAGTACGACTTCATCGGCTTCGACCCGCGCGGTGTCGGCCTCTCCACGCCGCTGACGTGCAGCTACACCGTGCCGAACAGCACGGACATCAACGTGCTGAACAAGGCGAAGGTCCAGGGCTGCCTGGAGAACCCGCTGACGAAGTTCATCACCACCGAGCAGACCACGTACGACATGGACTTCATCCGCGTCCTGCTGGGCGAGAAGAAGACCTCGTACATCGGCTACTCCTACGGCACCTGGCTCGGCACGTGGTACGGCGCCACGTTCCCGAGCAAGGTCCACCGCATGCTGCTCGACTCGGCCGTCGACGCCTCGCAGTCGACCCTCGAGAACACCTGGGACCTGCAGCCACGCACCCGCGACCGCCAGTTCCAGGAGGCGCTGCTGCCGTACATGGCGCGCAACGACGCCACGTACGCCCAGGGCACCGACCCGATGGAGATCCGCCGCAAGTGGGAGAAGGCCGGCGGCACCCGTGAGTTCATCGGCCAGCTGTTCGTCGCGTGGTTCGTGATCCCGGCCATGTACGACACCACCCAGTACCCGACGGCCGCGTCCGCGGTGGCCGCGGTGATCGGTGACTCGGCTCCGGCTTCCTCGGACTCCGAGAAGGTCGAGGCACTCGTCTCGAAGATGCTTGCCACGCCTGGCCTTTCCGCCGAGAACAAGGCGTTCATCGCCAAGGGCAAGAGCAACGCGCTCGCCGCGATCGCCAAGAAGGAGCGCGTCGCGGTGAAGGCCACGACCGCCGCCGCCGAGGTCGAGAGCTGGGACGCGACGTTCGAGGCGATCCGCTGCCAGGACGGTCAGTGGAACCAGAACCTGCACTACTGGAACTACTGGCTGGCCGACCTGACCGTGAACGCGCCGTTCATCGCGCCGTTCATGAGCACCCCGCTGTGCGCCTACTGGCCGACCAAGAACTCGATGCCGAAGCCGGACAAGAAGACGTTCCCGCGCCTGCTGGTCGCGCAGTCCGAGCTCGACGCCGCCACCGCCTACGAGGGCGGACTGGCCACGGCCAAGGCGCTGCCGAACGCGAAGCTGATCAGCGTTGACAACGAGGGCTCGCACGGCCTGTTCCCGTACAACACGGACTGCGTCGACGACCCGATCGTCTTCTACTTCCAGACCGGTGCGACCCCGCGCAAGCAGTTCACCGGCTGCCAGGCGCTCCCGCTGCCGGGCGAGGACAAGACGTTCGACGTCGGCGGCAAGCTGACCAACGGCAAGGTGAAGATCAAGATGATCACGCCTGCCGTCAAGGAGGCCAACAAGATCGTCAAGGACCTGCTCAGCGGTTCCTCGACGGGGGCGGCCGACGAGTCGGGCATGCCGGCCAACCTGTAACACCCTTTATAGCTGCGGCCCCCGGCGCGTCCCGCCGGGGGCCGTTTCCATTTGCTCGACGGCTTGGTTCAGCGCTCTTGTTCAGCGCTGCCACCACTTCTTCTTGGCCACGTCGATGATCACGCAGGTGATGTTGTCCGGGCCGCCGTTGCCGTTCGCGAGCGCGATCAGCTGCCAGGCCGCCTCGGTTCCGTCCTCTGTGGACAGCAGAATCTCGTGGACGTCTTCGAGGTGCGCGTAGTCCGTCAGGCCGTCGCTGCAGAGCAGGTAGCGGTCCTCGATCTTGGCCTGGTGCCACGACAGGTCCGGCTCGTGCGAGTTGCCGGACTGCAGGGCGCGCAGCACGTACGCGCGGCGCGGGTGGTTCGCGGCCTCCTCCGGCGTCATCCGGCCGGCGTCGACGAGAGCCTGGACCATGGTGTGGTCGTGGGAGATCTGGCGGAGTTCGCCCTCCCTGAGCACGTACGCGCGGGAGTCGCCGATGTGCGCGAGCTGGAACTCGAGGCCCTCCCAGCGCATCGCGGTGAGCGTGGTGCCGGCGCCCTGCGGGGCCTCGGCGTCGAGCCTGCGCGCGATCTCGGCCACCGCGGGGCCAAGATCGCCCTGCCACCCCGCGAGCACGTCCACCGCGAGCGCACTGGCGACTTCACCGTGCTCGTGGCCGCCCATGCCGTCCGCCACGGCCTGCAAGTCCGCGCGGATGTAGACCGAGTCCTCGTTGTGCTCACGAACGAGCCCAGGATCGGTCGCCACGGCGATGCGCAGCTCGTGTGTCATGTCTCCAGTAGATCAGTTGTGAAGTCACTTCACAAGCAATACGGTTACGCCCATGGATGAGACGGTCAACGCCGGCGACATAGCGCGCCTAGCCGACGTGGGGCGGGCGGCCGTGTCGAACTGGCGGCGGCGGTTCGAGGACTTCCCGTCACCGGTGGGCGGAACGGCCTCCAGTCCGTTGTACCTGCTGCGCGACGTCGAGGCATGGCTACGACGCAACGGCAAGCCGTTCCGCGTCTCCCCGGCCGAACGCCTGTGGACCCAGCTACGCACCGTCGACGACCTACGACTGGGCAACGCGTTGGCCTCAGTCGACACAGACGCCGTCACGTTCGAGTTCCTGCACGAGCGTTACCTCGAAGCACACTCACGGCTGTTGAACCCCACTCCACCCGAAGTCATCGACATCGTCCTGGCCACCACCGACGGCGACACCGTGATCGACCCGGCGTGCGGCACCGGCTCCCTCCTGAAGGCCTCCGCCGCCCGCCACAAAATCGGCCAGGAACTGGACCCCGTCTCAGCCGTGATCGCCCGCCGCCGCCTGCCCGCGGCCCAGATCATCACCGGCGACTCGTTGCGCCACAACGGCATCGTCCACCAGGCCGACGCCGTGATCTGCGACCCGCCCTGGCACGACCGCACCTGGGGCCACGAGGACCTGATCGGCGACGCCCGCTGGACCTACGGCCTCCCCCCACGTGGCGAACCAGAACTGGCCTGGGTGCAACACTGCCTCTCCCTCGCCAAACCAGGCGGCCTGGCAGCCGTACTACTCCCCTCAGCCGCCGCCTCCCGCCGCCCAGGCAAACGAATCCGCGGCAACCTCCTCCGCGCCGGCGCCCTCCGCGCCGTCATGACCGTCCAGCCAGGCCGCGACCTCTGGCTGCTGCGCAACCCGATCGGCCGCGCCCCCGAACACATCGCCCTGCTGGAAAACCCCGGCCCGATCGAACCGAACACACGCGTGATCGACCTCCTCGACGACGACGTAGACCTGAGCCCAGCCCGCCACACCGGCACCGACGCCTCCGCTTACCTGGCCGCCCAACCAACCTTCGCCCTACCGCCTTTGCCCGCCCTCCATGCACAGTCCGGCCTGCCGATGACCACCATCGGCGAACTGATCCGCACCGCCCCCGGCAATCACGCGGTCACCTCCCCCACCGGCGCCACCTACGAGATCAACCCGCGCAAACTGGACCCGGACTTCCTGGAAGGCGTCCTGCGCGCGGCGTTCGCCCGCACCCCGACCGGCTCAACGAGGCTGGACGTCCGCCGAACCCAGGTGCCCTCACTCCCCCTCGACGCACAACGCCGCTATGGCCAAGCATTCGCGCAGCTCAAAGCCCTGGAAGCGGGCCTGGAAGACGCCGCCACCCTAGTCCGTTTGGGGTATGGTGGACTCCTGAGCGGCCAGATCGGCCCGGCGTGAGCGGGACAGATTCACCCGATCGGGATGTCCTGAAACGCCGTTACCAATCCCTCGCAAACGAGGAAGCGCGCGGGGCCGGCGAACGAACACCGACGGCCACGCACCAGCCAACGGCGGCTGGGCATCGGGCAGGGCTGGTCGGACGCCGGCCAACGAAGACCGGACGCCAGGAAACTGCCACGGGCCAGACAGTGGCGACTGGGCAGCCGGCAGCAGCCGAGCGCCAGACAGCGGAGACCGGGCGCCAGGCAACGGGGTCGCGGCACCCAGCAGCAGCGACCGAGGGTCAGGCGATGAGGACCGGGTGTCTGGCACCAGCGGCCGGATCCCAGGCAGCGGAGACCGGGCACCCAGCAGCAGCGGCCGCGGGTCAGGCGACGAGGGCTGGGCGGCGGGCAGTGGCGGTTAGGCTTCGCGGGTGCTGATCGCCGACCGCTACGAGATCGACGACCTGCCGTTGGGGCGGGGTGGCATGGGTGCCGTCCACAAGGGCCGGGACCTGCGGCTGGATCGACGGGTCGCGGTCAAGCTCCTGCGGCTGCCCGGCAGCGACGAGGAGGTGCAGCACCGGTTCGCGCGCGAGGCGAGGATCGTGGCCCGGCTGGAGCATCCCGGGGTGCCGGTGCTGTACGACTTCGGGACGTATGACCAGCGGCTGTTCCAGGTCATGCAGTTCGTGGACGGCGTTACGGTCGCGGATCTGGTGGGTGAGTTCGGGCCGCTGCCGGAGGCTTGGGCGGCGACCATTGCCGCGCAGACCGCCGCGGTGCTCGCGGCGGCTCATGAGCACGGTATTTGTCACCGGGATCTCAAGCCCACCAACCTGATGCTGGGGCCGGACGGTGCGGTGAAGGTGCTGGACTTCGGGCTCGCGTTGCTCAAGGAGAGCGACATTGCGCCGTTCAGTCGTGCCGGGCAGATTCTGGGCACGCCGTCGTACATGGCGCCCGAGCAGATTCAGCGTGGGATTGCCGAGCCGCGCAGCGACCTGTATGCGCTGGGGTGTGTGTTGCACGAGATGTTGACCGGGGAGCAGTTGTTCACCGGGCCGACGGCGTATGCGGTGTTCGACAAGCATGTCAAGGAGGCGCCGCGCAGGGTGCCGGGGGTGCTTGACCCGGTGGTGCAGCGGTTGCTGGCCAAGGATCCTGGTGATCGTCCCGCTACGGCGGTGGATGTTTTTGGGGATTTGCAAGGGTTTGCGCAGGATCTGCCGCCGTTGCCCGGGTTTGTGCGGGACGGGTCGGCGGCGGCGATGTACGCGAGTGTGCAGTTCACGCCGGGATTCGGTTCACCTCGTGATCGCCCGTCGCCCACAGGTGTTGCACCGCATAGGCCCGCCACGGTCGCCACGCCTCCGAGCGTCTGACCAGAGCTGCGGGCGTCACCGGCAAACCCAGGGCTTCGGCGGCCAAACGGATTCCCAGGTCGGTTGGCAGGAACGCGTCCGGATCGCCCAGGGCGCGCATCAGAATCGATTCCACCGTCCACGGGCCGAAGCCGGGCAGCGTTGTCAGCCACGACCGGGCGGCAGCGCGATCGGCTGTGGGCGAGAGGTCCAAACCGGACTGAAGAGCGGCCAGAAGAGCGGCCATCGTGCGCCGGCGAGACTCGGGCATGGCCAGGTCCGCCGGATCGAAGTCCAAGGGAAAGAGGAACAGGTCGCCGACCGGAGTGCCGTAACGCGACACGAGACGGGCGGCGTGGGTGCGGGCGGCTTTGGTTGAGACCTGTTGGCCCAGCACGGCTCGGATGGCGAACTCCGCGCCGTCCACCGTGCGCGGCACACGGCGGCCGGGTGCGGCGGAGACCAGTGGGGCCAGCACTGGATCCGCGGACAGTGCTCCATCTATTGCGGATGGATCTGCGTCGAGGTCGAGCAGGAATCGGCAAAGGTCTAGAGCACTAGCCAGATCGCGAGGATCGGACAGCTCCACAGTGCACGCGACGTAGGAGGCGTGCGGCTGCAAAGACGCGATCCCGCAACCGAAAGAGAGTCGGAGAGTGCGCCGGTAGACGCCTTCCCGCCACTCCTCCACGCCGGGAACGGCGGTGGCGATGAGGTGACCGAACAGGTTGTCGGGGCAAAGAGGTGCTTGAAAGGGCAAGCGTTCCGAGAACTTGTGCAGCCGCATGCCGCCAAGCATGACGTCGTTCCAACCGAGACGCTGGCGGGAAAAGGACATCACTCTGGACGGAGCCAACCGGGTGACCTGCTTCGCGGCGCGAAAATTCGTGGCTAGTCTGGCCTTTGCGCCGTTGCAGCAGTACTCGGTTCAGCAGGGAAGGGCGGCGTCGCGTGCGATGAGAGCGGCTTGGACGCGGTTGTCGCACCTCAATTTGGTCAGCAGTCGGCTGACGTGGGCCTTGATCGCCCCTTCCGAGAGGTACATGAGCCTTGCGATGCGTGCGTTCGCCATGCCCTGCGCCAGGTACACGAGCACTTCCTGCTCCCGCCGAGTGAGCAGGCCGATGCGTCCGCGTGCGGCGTCACGGCGTTCCGAGTCGGCGCCGGTGAAGTGGTCGACCAGCGCGCGGGTCGCGGACGGCGACAGGACCGCCTCGCCGGCGGCCACCACGCGGACGGCGTTCACCAGGGCGTCGGGTTCGCCGTTCTTGAACAGGAATCCTGCCGCGCCGGCGCGCAGAGCGGGGAACAGCATCTCCTCGGTCTGCGGGGTGCACAGCATGATCACCTGCGTTCCCGGCACGTGCCTGCGCACCATGCGCACCGCTGCGAGGCCTTCCATGCCGGGCATCGCGGCGTCCATCAGCAGCACCTGTGGACGGTGGCGCCTGGCCAGCTCGACGGCGCCGCCGCCGTCGCCGGCCTCGCCGACCACCACGACGTTGCCGGAACGTTCCAGCACGCCGCGGACTCCGGTGCGGATCAGCACCTCGTCGTCAGCGATGCCAACGGTGATCGTGCGCGGCTTGTCCACCAGTTGCAGACCTCCGCTCGCCCACGAGTATTCGGACGAGCTCGTCGTCAACGTCATACGGACTCCCTGTCAGACCGGACCAGCCGCCAGTTTGTTCCCGAACGAGGATCTCGGGAAGGCAGGCATAACGAGCACAGTGCGAACCGTCTCGCACGCAAAGACGTGTAACGGGTTGCACACGGCAGGTCAGCACGCACGACCTGCGCACATGCCGGACCGAGACAGGGACGCCCTGCCGTTACGGCTGGAGGAGAGAGACTCATGACCAGCACCGGACGTTGCGCCCTGTGCGACGGCACGCTGCCTCCCGCCACCTCCGAGCAGCGCAGGTCCTACTGCTCCAACGCATGCCGCCAACGGGCCTATCGCCGCCGTGCCACCGTTCCGGCGCCAACGCCCGTGACCAGGCAGAACTCGCGCGTGCTCGCGAACCTGCCCGCAGCGCGCGACACGTTCATCGGACGCCAGCAAGAGCTGTCGAAGCTCGACCAGCTGATGCGCAGGCACCGTCTCGTTACGCTCCTGGGCAGTGCGGGTGCAGGGAAGACCCGGCTCGCGCTGGAGGCCGCGGGACGGTTGCGACGTGGGCGAACGGACCGGGTTCTCCTCGTCGAACTCGGCGAGGTCACCTGCCCTCAGGACGTGTTGCCTGCCGTCGCACACGCGCTCGGTGTCGTCGCACAGTCCGACGAACCGTTACGCGACACAGTCGTAGAAACGCTCGTGAACATGAAAGTGGTCGTAGTCCTCGACAACTGCGAACACCTTCTCGACACGTGCGCCGAACTCGCGGACATGCTGCTGAACCGCTGTCCCGGCGTGCGGGTGCTCGCGACGTCACGCGAAGCCCTGTGGATCACGGGCGAGGTCAGCTTTCACGTAGAAGGCCTGCCGGTGCCGTCAACGGACCGAGACCTCGTCACCACTGCTGCGCCGCGCTCTGAGGCCGTGAAGTTGTTCGTGGACCGGGCGCGTGAACGCAAGCCCGACTTCCGGCTCACCACGGAGAACACGGCGGCGGTCGCGTTGTTGTGCGCACGGCTGGAGGGCATGCCGCTCGCGATCGAACTGGCGGCGCGCTGGGTGCAGTTGTTGCCGGTCATCGACATCTGCGACCGGATGGACGAACCACTCGAACTGCTGACGCTGGGTTGCCGGAAGTCGCCCGCACGCCAGCGTTCTCTGCGTGAGGCCATCGACTGGAGCTACCAGTTGCTCGCGCCGGACGAGCAGTTCGCGTTGCGGCGGCTGTCCGTGTTCGACGGCGGCTTCGACCTGGCCGCGGCCACCGAGGTCTGCTCGTCGGAACGTTCCGCGGAACCGGTGCTGGACGTGCTGTCCCGGCTGCAGGCCAAGTCGCTGCTGACGGCGATCCCTGGCACGACACGGTTCCGGCAGCTGGAATCGGTTCGGTTGCACGCACGGGAGAAGCTGCTCGCAGCCGGCGAGCTGGACATCGCCTACGAGGCGCTGGCCCGCTGGTTCACGGACCTGTCGGACGTGCTGATCACCGCGCCTATGTCGGTGCCCGCGGAGGTGCAGGACAAGCTCGACAACCACGTCGACAGCCTGCTCGGCACGGTCGAGTGGGCGGCGGACCGCGGCGACGAACGCTTGCTGCTGCTGACTTCCGCGCTCGCCGACTGCGCGGCCCGGCGCGGACGGCTCGGCCAGGCGCGGGTGATGCTGCGGGACGCGCTGCGGCGACCGTCCACTCGGGACGATTACCGGTGCGTCGCGCTGAACCACGCCGCCCGGTTCGCCGCTGAGCAAGGAGATCACGACGAGGCGATCGAACTGTCCGGCGAGGCCTCGCGGTTGGTGCGCGAGCTAGGCCAACCGGCCCTGGTGATGAGTTGCCGCAGCACGTTGGCGGCGGTGCAGCAGTCTTCCGGCGAGTGGGAAGCGTCGGACGAGAACAACACCGAGTGCCTGCGGGTTGCCGAGTTGTTGGGCGAACCCCTCGCGCGTGCGACGTGCTTGGTGGATTTGGCACGCACGGCACTATCGCTGGGCAAGCACGAACGCGCCGAGAAGGCTGTCATGAAGGCGTTGCCGATCTCGCGCGCGTCGGGCGTTCCCGCGCGCATTGCCTCTGCACTGAACACACGCGGCGTCGTGGCGTTGGTGCAGGGCGACCTCGACGAGGCGACGCACGCATTCCAGGAAGCGTTGCGGATGGACGGCATCAATCCGTTGAGCGCGCCTGATGCTCTGGAAGGTTTGGCTGTTGCTGCGTTGATGCGCGGTCAGGCTGAGCGCGCGCTACGGCTAGAAGCGACCGGACGGGCGTTGCGCAGGTCAGTTGGTGTGGTGCCGGATCCGTTCTGGGCGGAGAAGGTGGCCGGCGCAATGCGCACTGCACGGCTGATGCTGTCTGTCGCGTGCGCGGAGGCTGCCTCCACGCCGTTGACCGCCGCGGAGACCGAGGCGTTCATTCAGGACGAGGTGTGGCTGGATCGCACGGAGGCGGCGCACGACTCGTTGGACGACCACGAACGACGGGTGATCGCGCTGCTCGCCACGGGTCTCACGAACCAGCAGATCGCGAACAGGCTCAACGTGTCCGTGCGGACCGTGGCCTCCCGGCTGCAGCGGCTGCGGGACAAGCTGGGGCTGCAGAGCCGGGAGGACATCGCGGCCTGGGGTGCGGAACGCGCTATCGGCTGAGCGCGTAAACGTTTACCCACAGTTGACAGATTTCCTTGGCCGCCACCTGGGCGGTGGACGCCTGATGCGCCGCCAGCTTCAGCACCTCGGCATCGCGGGCCGTGGTGGCGTTGGGAATCGCGAGCACGGTCATCCCGGCCGCGTGCGCCGAGCGGATGCCGGACGCGGAGTCCTCGACCGCGAGGCAGTGCACGGGATCCAGGCCCAGCTTGCGCGCGGCGAGCAGGTACGGATCGGGCGCGGGCTTGCCGTTGGTGACGTCGTCGCCCGTCACGATCGCCTGCACGTGCCGCATGAGCCCGGACGCCGACGCGGCCGCCCGCACGTAACGCCGCGGCGAGGCCGACACCAGCCCGACGGGCCCGAGTTCGGCCGCGAGGGCAACGAGTTCCGCGGCACCCGGCAGCATCCCGAACGCACCGCGCGTGATCGCGTCGACCATCCCGTCGACACATTCGGACACCGCACGCTCCGGCGTGAGGCCCTCGCAACGTTCGGCGAGGTACGCGCCCCAGGTGGACGTGCCCTGGATCGCCGCCCAGTCCGCACGGGTCCAGACGTGGTCGTGCCGCGCCGCGACAGCGCGGATCACCTGGTTCCACGTCGCGGCACTGTCGACGAGCGTGTCGTCGAGGTCGAAAACCGTCGCAAGCAGCGTCACCGCGCCACCGCCCTCTCCGGCACGAACGCCGCGACCTGCTCGATGGACACCAGCTTCAGCCAGTGCTGGTCGGCGAACACCCTGAGCTGCGGCAGCCGTGCGACGCTGCCGTCGTCGTTGCACACCTCGCTGATCACCGCGACCGGCTCGAGGCCGCACAACCTCATCAGTTCGACCGCGGCTTCGGTGTGCCCGCGCCGTTCGGCGAGGCCGCCTGCCCTGGCGCGCAACGGAAACACGTGCCCAGGCCGGCGCACGCTGAGCGGGGTGCTCGCGGGGTCGGAGAGGATCCGGAGGGTGTGGGCGCGGTCAGCGGCGGAGATGCCGGACTCGATGCCCTGGGCGGCGTCGATCGAGACCGTGTAGGCCGTACCTTCGGGGTCTTCGTTGTCCTGGATCATCAACGGCAGGCGCATCCGATCGGCGACCTCCGGGGCCAGCGGTGCGCAGATCAGGCCACTCGTGTGCCGCACGTAGAACGCCAGCGCGTGCTGGGTGGCGTGTTCGGCGGCCATGATCAGATCGCCCTCGTTCTCCCGGTCCTCGTCGTCGACGACGATCACCGGGCGGCCCGCGCGGAGGTCGGCGAGAGCCGCCTGGACCGAGTCCAAGCTGGGAGTTTGGTCGCGTCGTACCTGTTCAGGGACGGTGAAGTTCACTCCGCAATCGTCACGGCGCGCGGGGTGGCGTTGCTCGGCGGACCGGTCAGTTTGACCCGAACGTGTGGAGAACCGCTTTGGCCTGGAACGAGGTTCGGCCGAGAGTCCTCTTTGCGCAGTCGTCTCCCGGACCGCGAATGGTTAACCAAATAGACGAAGAACAGACAGCGAGCGTCCTGGAACCGTTTTCGGACTGCTCCATTCGAGTGACGGCAGAGGTCTAGACCTTGACCGGGAAGTGGTCTAAACCACATCGTTCCGGTACCCCCTGCGACTGAGGAGACCGATGTCCAAGTTCCGATGGCATCTAGCTGCTCTCTTCGCGGCCGTCGCCGCGTTGGTCCTCGGAATCGTCGTGGTGCCCGCTGCTAGCGGCGCCGGCGGCGTTTCCGCCACGTTCTCCAAGGGTTCGGACTGGGGAACGGGCTTCGAGGGCAAGTACACGATCAAGAACGACAGCTCGGCGGCCCTGACGTCGTGGACTGTCGAGTTCACCCTGCCGGCCAACCACCGCGTGACCTCGCTGTGGGAAGGCTCGTACACGACGAGCGGTCAGACCGTCACGGTCAAGAACACCTGGAACGGCAACATCGGTGTCGGCGGGTCGGTGAGCTTCGGCTTCAACGGCGCTTACACCGGTGCGTTCGGCGCGCCGACGAACTGCAAGATCAACGGTGGCTCGTGTGACGCCGGCGGGACCAACCCGACGACCACCACCACGACGTCCACCACTACGACTACTACGACCACCACCACGACCACGACTGGCCCGCCGCCGCCTCCCGGCAAGATCAACCTGGGCTACTTCGCGGAGTGGGGTGTCTACCCGGCGCGCAACTACCAGGTGAAGAACATCGACACCTCGGGTTCCGCCAGCAAGCTCACGCACATCAACTACGCGTTCGGCAACGTGTCGAACGGGCAGTGCACCATCGGTGAGTCCTACCCCGCCCTCGAGAAGGCGATGACGGCGGCGGAGAGCGTGGACGGCGTCGCCGACACGTGGGACCAGCCGGTGCGCGGCAACTTCAACCAGTTGCTCAAGCTGAAGAAGAAGTACCCGGAACTCAAGATTCTCTACTCGTTCGGTGGCTGGACCTGGTCCGGTGGCTTCGGCCAGGCCGCCGCGAACCCGACCGCGTTCGCCGAGTCCTGCTACAAGCTGCTCGAGGACCCGCGCTGGGCGAACCTGTTCGACGGCATCGACATCGACTGGGAGTACCCGAACGCGTGTGGTCTGTCGTGTGACACCAGCGGTCCGGCGGCGTACAAGAACCTGATGCAGGCGCTGCGTGCCCGCTTCGGTTCGAACTACCTCGTCACCTCGGCGATCACCGCTGACGGTTCGGCCGGTGGCAAGATCGACGCGGCCGACTACGGTCCCGCGGCGCAGTACCTCGACTGGTACAACGTCATGACGTACGACTACTTCGGTGCCTGGGCGGCGCAGGGTCCGACGGCCCCGCACTCCCCGCTCACCTCGTACTCGGGCATCCCGACCGCGGGCTTCAACTCCGAGGCCGCGATCTCCAAGCTGCGCTCGAAGGGCGTTCCCGCGTCCAAGCTGCTGCTCGGCATCGGCTTCTACGGCCGCGGCTGGACGGGCGTGACGCAGGCGGCACCTGGTGGCACGGCCACTGGTCCGGCTCCGGGCACGCACGAGGCGGGCATCGAGGACTACAAGGTTCTGAAGACCAAGTGCCCCGCAACGGGCACCGTCGCCGGCACGGCCTACGCGTTCTGCAACGGCCAGTGGTGGAGCTACGACACCCCGCAGACCATCGCCAGCAAGATCTCCTGGGCACGTGGCCAGGGCCTCGGCGGTGCGTTCTTCTGGGAGCTCACCGGTGACACCGCGAACGGTGAACTGATCACAGCGATGAAGAACGCGCTCGGCTAGTTCTTCACAACGCCGGGAGGGGAGCTGGGTCAACCCAGCTCCCCTTTTGCGTTCAGCAGAAAACCTCGGTGAGGAGCTTGTTGAAGGCGTCACCGGGGTTGCCTTCGACCGGCGCGCTGGTGGCGTTGAGCTCGAAGCGCTTCTTGCTGTCCGGCGTGGTCAGCACCTGCGACGAGTAGCCGGGGATGCCGCCGCCGTGGCCCCACACCTTGGTGCCGCACGGCAGGGTCTCGACCTGCAGGCCGAGGCCGTACTGCGGGCTGACGGGCGTGGTCTTGCTGATTTCCTGCTGCTGCGCGGGCTTGAGCAGCTTGCCGTCGGCCAGGGCGGTGGCGAACGTGTCCAGGTCGCGGGTCGTCGAGATCATCTCACCGGCGGCCCAGGCGACCGACGGGTTGATGCGGGTGATGTCCGACGGCTTGCCGCCCACGGTCCAGTAGCCATGCGCATGCGGGCCCTTGATGTTGACGTTGTCGCCGGGTACCTCGGTGTCGTTGAGGCGCAACGGCTTCAGGATCCGCTGCTCGACGGCCTTCGCGTACGGCCTGCCGGTCAGCTTCTCGACGAGCAGGCCGGCGACGACGTAGTTGGTGTTGGAGTAGCTCCACTTCGTGCCGGGGTCGAAGTCCAGCGGCTTGCTCGTGGACAGCGCGAGAAGCTCCTGCGGCGACCAGTGCTTGTAGCGGATCTTCTCGAACTCGTCGGGGCTGAGCGGCAGTGCGTCGGTGTAGTTGTAGAGGCCGCTGGTGTGCTGCAGGACCTGGCGGACGGTGATGCGGCCGTCGATCAGGCCGGGCAGGTAGCGGACGACCGGGGCGTCCAGGTCGACCTTGCCCTCGCCCGCGAGTTGCAGCATCACGGTCGACACGAACGTCTTGGTGATGCTGCCGACGCGGAATCTGCCGTCGAGCGGCACCGGCTGGTTGCTGTTCAGGTCGGCCTTGCCGGAACGGGCGGTGAAACGCTGCCGCCCGTCGGTGACCCTGGCCTGCACGCCGAGCGCTCCCCCGCTTTGCGTGATCTGGTCCAACGCCTGCTGGATGACCTTGCGGTCGACGCTCGACGTGTCCGCCGTCGCGACGCCCGCGGTGGTCAGGGCCAGCAGGCTGGCTGCGGTGACTGTGGCTACCAATCGAATCCCCATGTCTCACACCTTGTCGAGGCACGGGGCCGGCCGCATCCACCTTGAGTCGTACGAAGGCCCTAGGGGTTGCCCTTGCTCCGATCAGCAGAAGATCTCGTTGAGCAGCCCGAAGTAGCCAGGGGTTGGATCACCCGTGCCGACGCCCGCGGAGGCGGACAGCTCGGCGCGGCGTTCGAGGTCCGGGCTGAAGAACGCGTAGCTGCCGAAGCCGGGGACGCTGCCGGTGTGGCCGATGATCGTGGTGCCGCACGGGGCCTTCTGGATGAACAGGCCGAGGCCGTACTCCGGGCTGACCGGCGTGGTCTTCATCAGTTCGGCCTGCTGGGCTGGCTCGAGGAGCTTGCCGCTGAGCAGCGCCGCGTAGAAGGTGTCGAGGTCCTTGGTGGTCGTGACGATGTCGCCCACGGCCCAGAACACCGACGGGTTCCAGCGGGTGGTGTCGGTCGGCTGACCGTTCACGATGCCGTACGAGTGGGCGTGCGGCCCGTGGATGTTCGGGTTGTCGCCGGGCAGCGTGGTGTCGTTGAGGTGCAACGGCTTCAGGACGCGCTGCTGAACCGCGCGCTCGTAGGGCTGCCTGGTGATCTTCTCGATCAACTGGCCGAGGATGACGAACCCGGTGTTGTTGTACTCCCACCTGGTGCCGGGCTCGAACTGGAGCGGCCTGCCCGTCGAGATCGCGATCAGCTCGGACGGCGGCCACTGCTTGAACCTGATCGGTTCGAACTCCTGCGGGCTGAACCCGATGGCGTTCGTGTAGTTGTAGAGGCCGCTGGTGTGCTGCAACAACTGCCGGACGGTGATGCGGCCGTCGACCAGGCCGGGCAGATAACGGACGACCGGCGCGTCCAGCTCGACCTTCCCCTCGCCGGCGAGCTGGAGCACGACCGTCGCGGTGAAGGACTTGGTGATGCTGCCCGCGCGGAACCTGCCGTTCAACGGAACCGGGCGGGTGCCGCCCAGTTCCGCGGTGCCGGACCGGGCGGTGAAGCTGTCGCGGCCTTCCGTGACGCGGACCTGCGCGCCCTGGGCCGCGGTGCCGGTGATCTGGTCGAGTGCCCGCTGGACGACCTCGCGGTCGATCTTGCGGTCGGTCTGCTGGTCGTCGGCGACCGCGGTGCCGCTGAACAGCAGGCTGAAGGCGGCAACAGTTGCCAGTAAGCGTGTCCCCATGACGTCCAAGATGCCGTCAGTAGGGCTTGGGCGCCGCTTTCATGGCCGAAACGAGCATGGAACGCACTTTCGGCCAATGCACGTCCTGCTGGCACGAGTACGGCGGGACGAAACCGCCGCAGGTGCCCGACGAAGCCCCGATCTCCCACACGAAACTCGGCACGCCCAGGTCGTCGTACACCCAGTCGTCCGTTGCGCCGGAAGCGTTGTAGAGCAGCTCACCTGGCTGTCCGGCGCGGAAACCCGACAGCGAAGCCATGTCGTTCGCCATCTTGCGCAGCGCCGCGTCGTTGCCGGTCTTCTCCGTGCTCCAGCCCCACGGGAAGAGCACGTAGTTTCCGTAGCTGTGCATGGAGATCACGGCGCCGGTGGTGTCCGCCGCGGCCGCTGCTGTGTCACCGGGCGCGCGGGTGTCGCGGTAGAGCTTGCGCCACAACGACTCCAGGGCCTGGGTCTCCACCTCGGAGTCGGCGCGCGGACCGCGGTATATGTCGCTGCACTTGTTGGTGGACGTGCCGACCTCACCCCAGTGCGAGCCGGCGTTGCGGTTGAGGTCGACGCCGCGCGGGCCGGAGCTGCAGGTGCCGTTGGCGTTCTTGCGGTGCAGGACCGGCGAGTCGCCGCCGGACTCGACGATCTCGACGCCGTCCGGGTTGGCGATCGGCACGACCCAGACCTCGACGTCGCCGAGCATGGCCTCGAGGTCCGAGCCGACCAGGTCGTCGATGAATCGCCACGCCATGTCACCGGTCGTGATTTCGCGGGCGTGGAGTTGTCCCATCACGAACAACCGCGGTTTCGGCGCGGTGGGCGTCAATGCGCAGTCGCCGGGGCCTTTCCGCGTGATGCAGATGGCTTTCAGGTCATGTCCGCCGCTGCCCTGCGTCTTGCGCCAGGAGTCGCCGTAATCGACCACGGTCGCGAGTTCGGGGTGCGCCTGAGCCACTTCGTCGAGATGGGCGAGATGAGCCGTAATGGTCCGATAGCCGCCGTAGTAGGTCGTATCGGCGAGAGAGCGCGGCGCCCATTGAGACGGAGGCATCGCCGTCTCGACTGAGGACCCATAACCGTCGGAGCGCAGCTTGCCGGCGGTGTGCGCGTCACCCATCACGAACAGGTCGTCGCCGTCGCGCTGCTCCAGCACGTCGTAGCCCAGTCCGAGCAACCGCTGGGCGGAATCACCCAGCGGGGCGGGCACACGCAGCACGTATGTCGTCGGCGGGCCCTCCGCCGGCGCTGGTGAGGGGCCCAGCAGGAGAGCCAGACAGGCGAGCAGGGCGACGGCGGTGCGCATGATCAACGATGATCGACCGTCCTGCGCGGTCCCGCCAGTCCGTTCGACCGACCGGATGATTACCGTCCGGTGCTTGGGATCGAGAAAGCGACCGCTTGGCGCGTTGTGACGGAAATCAATAGGCTTTCTCCCAGAACCGCACCGGCTATTGTCGTTCTCGGGAAGACAACGGGAGAGCTCAAACCATGGATCACCTCTACAACGACGACGTCACTGAGATCTCCCACTTCCCATGGCGCGGTTCTCTCACGGACGACGACGAGGGACTGGAGCCGACCATCGTCCGCAGCATGGACTGACGAAACTCGGGGGTTTCCCATGACCGGCCTGTCCACCGTCGTCAAGGGCACCGGCCCTGCCCTGCTGCTCGTGCACGGGGCCGGCGGCAGCATCCAGGCCAACTACGGCCCGATCGTGGGCACCCTCACCCAGTACTTCACCGTCATCGCGCCGGACCTGCCGGGCTCCGGCGGCTCACCGAAGGCGGCGGGCGCGCTCGACCTGGACAAGCTCGCCGACGACCTGGTGGACATCGCGGTCGAGGCAGGGCACGAGTCGTTCTTCGTCTCCGGCTACTCGATGGGCTGCGCGGTCGCCGTCACCATCGCCGTCCGGCATCCCGAGCGGGTGCGCGGGCTGGTGCTGAGCACGCCGTTCACCAAGATCGACGACGCGACCAAGGCGAAGATCGACCACTGGAAGTCGCTGCTGGACGGGTCCCGCGCGGTGCTGTCGCGGTTCATCCTCTCGGTGATGTGCAGCAAGGAGTACCTGGCCAGGCTGACGCCCGCGCAGGCGGAGGGCTTCGCCGAGCTGATCGGCGCGAGCGTGCCGACCGGGTCCCCCGCGCACGTCGACCTGATCCTCAAGATCGACCTGACCGACGTGCTGCCGCGGGTGTCGCAGCCGACGCTGGTGATCGGCGCGTCCGGTGACCAGCTGCTGTCGCACGACTTGGGCAAGCAGGTCTCGGACCTCATCCCGGGGTCCAAGTACACCGACATCCCTTGCGGACACGCGATCGCACTGGAAGCCGCGATGCCGTGGGCGCGGCTGATCACGGACTACCTGACGTCGGTTTGAGCTGTTCTGAGGCGGCTGTTCTGAGGCGGTGGGCCAACGCTGTGTGGCGGCGGCCCGCCCCGACGGTTCTGACGGCCTGGCCGATCGCGCGTTTCGAGCCCACCAGCACGACGAGCTTCTTCGCGCGCGTGACGGCGGTGTAGAGCAGGTTGCGCTGCAACATCATCCACGCGCTGGTCGTGATCGGGATGACCACGCACGGGTACTCGCTGCCCTGTGACCGGTGGATGGTCATGGCGTAGGCGTGGCTGAGCTCGTCCAGTTCCGAGAACTCGTAGTCGACCTCCTCGTCCTCGTCGGTGCGGATGGTCAGCTTCTGCTCGACCGGGTCCAGCGCGATGACGACGCCCAGGGTGCCGTTGAAGACGCCGTTCTTGCCCTTGTCGTAGTTGTTGCGGATCTGGGTGACCTTGTCGCCGACCTTGAACACCCTGCCGCCGAAGCGTTTCTCGGGCAGGTTGTCGCGGGACGGGGTGAGGGCTTCCTGGAGCACGGTGTTCAACGAGCCCGCGCCGGCCGGGCCGCGGTGCATCGGCGCGAGGACCTGGATGTCCTTGCGCGGGTCGAGCCCGAACCTGCGCGGGATGCGGTTCGCCACGACGTCCACGGTCATCGTCGCCGCTTCTTCGGCTTCGTCGGTGCCGAACAGGAAGAAGTCCGGAAGTCCTTGCACCAACGGATAATCGCCGCTGTTGATGCGGTGGGCGTTCGTGACGACGCCGGACTCCTGTGCCTGGCGGAAGATGTGCGTGAGGCGGACGTTCGGGATCGGGCTTCCTTGCGCCAGAACGTCTCTGAGCACCTCGCCCGCGCCGACGGACGGCAGCTGGTCGACGTCACCGACGAGCAGCAGGTGGGCGCCGGGCGGAACAGCTTTCACGAGTTTGTTGGCCAGCAACAGGTCCAGCATCGAGGCCTCGTCCACGACGACCAGATCGGCGTCGAGCGGGTGGTCGCGGTCGTACGCCGCGTCGCCGCCGGGCTTCAGCTCCAGCAGGCGGTGGACCGTGCGGGCCTCGTGGCCGGTCAGTTCGGTGAGGCGCTTGGCCGCCCTGCCGGTGGGCGCGGCGAGCACGATCTTGGCGCGCTTCGCCTGGGCCAGGCGGACGATCGAGCGGACGGTGAAGCTCTTGCCGCAGCCCGGTCCGCCGGTGAGCACCGCGACCTTCTGCGTCAGCGCGAGCTTGACCGCTGCCGACTGGTGTTCCTCGAGGTCGGTGCCGAGCCAGGCGAACGCCTTGCCCCAGTCGACGCCGGAGAAGGCGGGCATGCGGTCCGTGTCGCTGTGCAGCAGGCGTTTGAGCTGCGCGGCCATCGAGATCTCCGCGCGGTGGAACGGGACCAGGTAGATGGCGATCTCGTCGTCCGGGAGCTCCTCGCGGACCACGCCTTCCTCGTCGACGAGCTCGGCCAGGCAGTCGATGACCAGGCCGGTGTCGACCTGGAGGATCTTGATGGCCTCCGCGATGAGGGCCTGTTCCGGCAGGTAGCAGTTGCCGTCGGTGGTGGCCTCGGAGAGCGTGTACTGCAGGCCGGCCTTGACTCGTTGCGGGCTGTCGTGCGGGATGCCGACTGCCTTCGCGATCACGTCGGCGGTCTTGAAACCGATGCCCCACACGTCGCTGGCCAGCCGGTACGGCTCTTCCTTCACGACCTCGATGGCCTTGTCCGCGTACTGCTTGTAGACCCGGACGGCCAGCGACGTGGACACACCGACACCCTGCAGGAAGACCATGACCTCCTTGATGGCCTTCTGCTCCTCCCAGGCGTCCGCGATCAGCTTGGTGCGCTTGGGACCGAGCTTCGGAACCTCGACGAGGCGCTCGGGCGCGTGCTCGATGACGTCCAGCGCGTCGACGCCGAAGTGCGTGACGATCTTGTCCGCGAGCACCGGGCCGATGCCCTTGATCAGGCCGGAACCGAGGTAGCGGCGGATGCCCTGGATCGTCGCGGGCAGGATCGTCGTGTAGTCGTCGACGTGGAACTGCTTGCCGTACTGCGGATGCGAGCCCCAGGTGCCGCGCATGCGGATCGACTCGCCCGGCTGCGCGCCGAGCAACGCGCCGACGACCGTGACCAGGTCGCCGCGGCCGGTGTCGACCTTCGCGACGGTGTAGCCGTTGTCCTCGTTGGCGTAGGTGATCCTTTCCAGGACCGCTTCGAGGACGTTCATGCTGCGAACCTACAACGGGATGTTGCGGTGGTGTCCTCTGCGGACCGGTGCCTGGGCGAAGGCGTCGACGAGGACGCGGCGGGTGTCGTGCGGTTCGACGACCGCGTCGACGCCGTCGTGCCGCGCGTCCGGCCAGGCGAAGACCCTGGTGGCGCCGAGCGAGCGGGCGTTCATGGTGACGTTCGCGGTGCCCGTGACCAGGGTGATCCTCGGGACGACGCTCTCCGCGAACGCGTGCAGCAGCTTGGCGCCGTCGCGGACCTCGTCGCCGGTGTCCTGGGCGCCGGCGACGGCGATCAGCGGGATGCCGAACGCGTCGCACATGCGGACGAACCGTGCGCCCTTCTCCACGGCTGTGGCGTCGAGCGGGCCGGACTGCTCGGCGACGCCTACCGTGCGGCCGCCGAGCCTGCCGAGGCTGGTGCGGAGAGCGTGGCTGGCGCCGAGGTGCAGTGGTCCGGCGTCGAACAGCGACGGGCCCCCGTTCAGAACGGGGTTGAAGGTGCCCTGCCGGCCGAGCAGGTCGACGACCTGACGGGCGGTGCGGACGGCCTCGGGCTCGGCGGCGACGAGGACGTCGGCGATCTCCGGGTCGTTCGAGATGACGACGTCGCTGAGGGCCGGGCCGTAGGCGTCGGTGCCTTGGAGGCGCTCCAAGACGATCGCGATCTGGGGAATCCAGCCGGACGCGCGGGTCATGGCCGCGAACGCCCGGCCGGTGTCCTCGATGTCGGTGCGGGAGGTGGGACGCCAGCAGCCGACGACGGGGCATCCGTCACGCACTGCCTGGTCAACCGCCGCGACCACGCCCTCCAGTCCGTTGTAGGCGTACGCGTGGGCGCCCTGCACGTCACCGCGGGCGTACGCCGTTCCGAACCAGGTCGCGGAGTCGGGATCGAAGAGCGAGGTGAGCCCGGCCATGTTCGGAGCCTAAGGAGATGGTTCGCGTTGTTAACAGTGCTGAGGTTCCCGCTTCCGGTAACCGCCGGGTAACTGTCCGGCTTCTGCACACGATCTTCACAACTTGTCCCGGCGTCCTCCACGACATGCCCATAAAGTCGCCGCCATGACAGGTCAGCGCCGGGTGCTCGTCGTGGAGGACGACATCACGATCGCCGAGTCCGTGGCCGCCCGGCTGCGGGCCGAGGGGTTCGTGGTGTCGGTGGCTCATGACGGGCCTTCCGGAGTCGCGATGGCGGCCTCGTTCGTGCCTGACCTGGTGGTTCTGGACGTGATGCTGCCGGGGTTCGACGGGCTCGAGGTGTGCCGGCGGATCCAGGCGTCGCGGTCGGTGCCGGTGCTGATGCTGACCGCGCGGGGCGACGAGACCGATCTGCTGGTCGGGCTCGCCGTGGGGGCCGACGACTACCTGACCAAGCCGTTCTCGATGCGTGAGCTGGCGGCGCGGGTGCACGTGCTGCTGCGGAGGGTCTCCCGGGCTGTTTCGTCCACGTCCATGGAGCTCGGGGATCTGGTGATCGACCTGGCCGGGCGCCGCGTGCGCCGGGCGGGTGTCGAGGCACATCTGACGCCCACCGAGTACGACCTGCTGGTGTTCCTGGCCGAGCGGCCTTCCGCCGTGCAGGCGCGGGAACGGTTGCTGGCGGAGGCGTGCGGGTGGCACGAGGGGGCGTCGTCGCGGACCGTCGACAGTCACGTGAAGGCGTTGCGGCGCAAGCTCGGAGCCGACCTGATCCGGACCGTGCACGGGGTCGGGTACGCGCTGGAGGTTCCCCAGAAGAAGGTGTCTTCGTGAAGACGGTTCTGGGCTGGCTCGACATGCTGCCGCGGCCGTTGGACTCGGTGCGGTCGATCAAGCTCAAGCTCGGGATCGTCATCGTGGTGTCGGGGTGCGTGTCGTTCGCCTACTTCCGTTACGTGACGGGGTGGTTGCCGCCGCGGACGACGTTGATCGCGTTGGTTCTGGGGTTGCTGACCTCACAGTTGCTGGCGCACGGCATGACTTCTCCCTTGCGGGAGATGACGTCCGCGGCCCGTTCGATGGCTTCCGGGGACTACTCGCGGTCTGTCCGGGCGACGTCTTCGGACGAGGTCGGGCAGCTGGCGGAGGCGTTCACGGTGATGGCTGCCGACCTTGCCGCCGCTGATCAGCAGCGGCGGGAGCTGATCGCGAACGTGTCGCACGAACTGCGGACACCGATCTCGGCGTTGCAGGCCGTGCTGGAGAACGTGGTCGACGGGGTCGCGGTAGCTGATGCGGCGACCATGAAGACCGCCCTCGCGCAGACCGAACGGCTGGGGCGGCTGGTCACCGAACTGCTGGACCTGTCGAAGATCGACGCTGGGGTGCTGTCGCTGAACCGGGAAGTGCTGTCGGTGTCCTCGCTGGTGGCCGATGTGGTGGCCGAGGCGGCGGTGGCTGCCCCGGCGGCGTCGTTCTCGATCGACGTGCCGGGCGATCTCGAGGTTTTGGCTGATGGGGAACGGCTGCACCAGGTGTTGGTGAACCTGGTGGACAACGCTGCCCGACACGGACCCACCGGGGGGTTGGTGTCCGTGTCGGGTTCGTTGGCCGGTTCTTCTGTGGTGCTGGAGGTGCGGGACGAGGGGCCGGGGATCGCGCTGGCCGACAGGTCCCGGATCTTCGAGAGGTTCACCCGCGGGGAGAGGGCGGGGGGTGGCGGGACCGGGCTCGGTCTGGCCATCGCCCGGTGGGTGGTGGACCTGCACGGCGGGACGATCGCCGTGGTGGATCCCGGGTCGTGCATCCGGGTGACTTTGCCTCGCTGACTTCGGTTTTTGACTTCGGTTCTTCGACTTCGGTTTTTTGACTCCGGTTTTGTGACTTGGTTCTTTGTTCGCACCCGCTGGCTGTTGGTGCGACGGTGAAGCGCGCCCGTTTCCGGGCTTGGGAGAGAGACATGACTGACTCGACGCAATCGCCTGACTCCTCGGAGTCGTCATCGGGGGATGCCGCGCGGCGGCGGTATCGGCACTTCCGGAAGGTGGGGTACCGGCCTGTCTCCGGGGGTGGGGAGCCCGCGGAGCCTGGGGGTTCGCCGGCTGCCGAGGAGGTTGAGGGCGCGGCGGCAGCTGAAGACGCGGCGGCATCGAAGGCCTCTGAAGGCGCTGAGCAGGCCAAGAGTGAGGCGGGAAAGGCTGCGGAAGGCGCCGAGGCAGGCTCTCGCAGGGGTACCCCCGAGCTGGGAACCCCTACAACTCAACCTACTCAGGAGGTCCGACAAGATCGGCCGGCGAGCGAGAGCCCGGCCGAGGCGAGTGCAGAGCCCAAGCCTGCGAAGGCGGCCGAGAAGCCCGTCAAGGCGACCGAAGCGCCCAAGCCCGCGCAGGTCGCCACCGCCACCCTCCCCCCACCCTCGCCGTGGCAGGCACCACCACCCCGCTACCCCAACGCGGCAGTGGTCATGTCCGCGCCAGGCGTTCCGTTCATGCCCTGGTGGCGTCCGCCGGCGACCGGCGCCCCCGCCCAGGTGATGGTCATCGGGCTCATCGCGGGCCTGGCCGGTGCGTTCCTCGCCGTGCCCGGCAACGGCATCGGCTGGTTCCTGGCGGGGCTGTGCGGGGTCGGGGCGGTGTTGTTCTACGCGGGCAAGCCGTCGGTCGAGCGGGCGCTCTGGCTGGCGGGCGCGCTCGCGTTCCTGGCGATGGGCTTTCTGCGGGCGGCCGAGTGGATTTTCCCGTTGAGCCTGCTGGCGTCGATGCTGTGCGGTTCGATCGCGATGGCGGGCGGGAAGACGGTGCGGGGGCTCGTGTTCGGTGCGGTGGGCGTCGGGCTGGGCGGGTTGCGGTCGATTCCGTGGGTCGCGAAGGGGTTCAGCAAGCGGGGGCCGATCGGCATCAGGCCGTTCGTCTCGGTCGGTGTGGCGCTGGTGTTGTTGATGGTCTTCGGGTCGTTGCTGGCCGGGGCGGACAAGGGGTTCAACGACTTCCTGGAAAGCCTGGTGCCGGACCTCGACGTCGGCGTCTACGTGCAGATGACGTTCTACGGCGTGGTCGCGGCGGCTGGGGCGCTGGGTGCGTGTTACCTCGTGGCGGCGCCGCCTCAGATCAACGAGGACGCGGAGGCCAAGCCGGGCTCGTTGCGGCTCAAGGACTACGGGTTGCCGGTCGGCGTGCTCGTGTTGCTGTTCACCGGGTTCGTGGGGACTCAGCTCGCGGTTTTGTTCGGTGGTGAGGCTTATGTGATGAAGACGGCCGGCGTCACGTTCGCGGAGTATGCGAGGTCCGGCTTCTGGCAGCTGCTGTGGGTCACCATTCTCACGCTCGGGGTGATCGCCGGTGTCGCGCGGTTCGCCGTGAAGAAGACGGCGCGGGAACAGTTGTGGCTGCGGGTTCTGCTCGGTTCACTGGCGGTGCTGACGCTGGTGATCGTGGCCAGTGCGTTGAGCCGCATGTGGTTCTACCAGCAGGCTTACGGGTGGACTGTGCTGCGGCTGCTCGTTGCGTCGTGCGAGCTTTGGCTGGCTCTTGTCTACGTGCTGGTGATCGCGGGCGGCATCACGTTGCGTGCCAACTGGTTGCCCAAGGCGATCGTCGGGACCGGGACGGCGTTCCTGCTGGCGGTCATGGTGATGAACCCCGAACGGGTGGTCGCCGACTACAACGTGTCGCGGTTCGAGGCCACGCAGAAGATCGACACCTGGTACTTGTCGCAGCTGTCCGAGGACGCGGTGCCCGCGTTGCTCCGGCTGCCGCAGCACGAACGCACATGTGCCTTGCGGTGGTTGAAAGAACGCAGCGTCGAGCCGGACTGGCGGGAGTTCAACCTCGCGCGCTACACCGGCCAGAAGTCACTCGAAAGTGTTGCGGTGACTCAAGTCACCTGTGAGGGTGCCTACCCCGAAGGGCGGTAGTCCGTTAACTGGCGGTAAAGTCGCAGGTCTGCCAGTTGCCGAGAGGGTGAGAAGTGACGCTGTCGTGACCATTGCGGCTGAACCCGTTGTCTTTCGATCGATGTTCACGGCAGGGGATGCGCCCTCACCGCGCACACTCCTGGACATCTTGCGCGCGAGTGCCGAACAGCACCCGAACGCGCTGGCCGTCGACGACGGCACCACCGCGCTGACGTACCGCGCATTGATCACAGAAGTACTGGAACTCAAGGAAAAGCTGGCGGCCGACGGGATCGGGGTCGGCGACCGGGTCGGCATTCGCGTGCCGTCCGGGACCGTCGACCTCTACGTCTCGATCCTGGCGACCCTCGCGGCGGGCGCGGCCTACGTGCCCGTCGACTTCGAGGACCCGGACGAGCGGGCAGAGCTCGTGTTCGGCGAAGCGGGCGTGTCCGCGGTGCTCGGCGAAGGCCGATCCGTTGTGCTGCAAGGCCCGTCGCTCGGCCTTCCGGGCGAACCGTCGCTGGACAACGACGCGTGGATCATTTTCACGTCCGGTTCGACCGGCAAGCCCAAGGGCGTCGCCGTGACGCACCGCAACGCCGCCGCGTTCGTGGACGCCGAGGCCCGGCTCTTCCTGCAGGACGAGCCGATCGGCCCGGAAGACCGGGTGCTGGCCGGGCTTTCCGTCGCGTTCGACGCCTCCTGCGAGGAGATGTGGCTCGCGTGGCGGTACGGCGCCTGCCTGGTGCCCGCGCCGCGTTCGCTGGTGCGCACCGGCATGGACCTCGGGCCGTGGCTGGTCGAGCAGGAGATCACCGTCGTCTCCACGGTTCCGACGCTGGCCGCGCTGTGGCCGGTCGAGGCGCTGGACGACGTGCGGCTGCTCATCTTCGGCGGCGAAGCCTGCCCGCCGGAGCTGGCCGAGCGTCTCGCGGTCGAGGGCCGCGAGGTCTGGAACACTTACGGGCCAACGGAAGCAACGGTTGTCGCCTGTGCCGCGCAGATGACCGGTACCGGTCCCGTGCGCATCGGTTTGCCGTTGGACGGCTGGGAACTCGTCGTCGTCGACGCCCAGGGCGAGGTCGTGCCGATGGGTGAGTCCGGCGAGCTGGTGATCGGCGGCGTCGGCCTGGCCCGCTACCTGGACGAGGCGAAGGACGCCGAGAAGTACGCGCCACTTCCGTCCATGGGCTGGGACCGCGCGTACCGCAGCGGTGACATGGTCCGCGCCGAGCCCGAGGGCCTGCTGTTCCTCGGCCGCGCGGACGAGCAGATCAAGCTCGGCGGCCGGCGCATCGAGCTGGGCGAGGTCGACGCCGCGCTGGGGGCGTTGCCCGGTATCGCGGGTGCCGCCGCTGCCGTGCGCACGACGCGTGGCGGCAACCAGATCCTCGTCGGCTACGTGGTCGTCGACGGTGAGTTCGACCAGGACGCGGCTGTCGAGCAGCTGCGCGCCGAACTGCCCGCCGCACTGGTGCCGTTGATCGCGGTCGTCGACACGCTGCCGACGCGCACGTCCGGCAAGGTCGACCGCGCCGCGCTGCCGTGGCCGCTGGAGTCGATGGACACCGCGGGCGTGGTGTTCTCCGGGCTCGAGGGCTGGCTCGCGGAGCAGTGGACCGCGGTGCTCGGTTCCGGGCCTGCGTCCGAGGGCGCGAACTTCTTCTCGTCCGGCGGTAGCTCGCTGGGCGCCGCACAGCTGGTCTCGATGATCCGCACGCGGTACCCGAGCACCTCCGTGTCGGACATCTACCAGAACCCGACGCTGTACAAGCTGGCGCGGCGCCTCGAGTCGTACGGTGAGACGGCGGAGGTGCGCGAGGTCGCGCCGACGCCGCGGCTGGCAGGTGTGATTCAGACGCTGCTGATGATCCCGCTGCTCACCATTTCCGGTGCGCGCTGGGTCGTCGCGCTGACCGCTCTTTCGAACGTGCTGGGCTGGACTTCAGTTTCCTGGTGGTGGGTCGTCGCCGGGTGGGCGGTGTTCATCAGCCCCGCCGGGCGTCTCGCGATCTCCGCGGGCGGCGCACGGCTGTTGCTGCGCGGCGTGAAGCCCGGCGAGTACCCGCGCGGCGGTTCCGTCCACTTGCGACTGTGGACCGCCGAGATGCTGGCGCAGATGTCGCGCGCCACCGAGCTTTCCGGCTCGTGGGTCACGCACTACGCACGGGCGTTGGGCGCGAAGATCGGCCCCGGCGTCGATCTGCACTCGCTGCCGCCGGTCACCGGCATGCTGAAGGTCGGCCGTGGCGCGGCCGTCGAGCCCGAGGTCGACCTGTCCGGCTGGTGGCTGGACGGCGACCGGCTGGTGCTGGGCCGCATCCGGATCGGCGCCGGCGCGACGATCGGTGCGCGCAGCACGCTCTTCCCCGGCGCGCGGATCGGCAAGCGGGCAGAGGTGGCACCTGGTTCGGGCGTCGTCAGGTCCGTGCCGACGGGCCAGCGCTGGGCCGGTGTGCCCGCCACCCGCGAGGGCAAGGCGTCGCGCTCGTTCCCGTCGCGTCGTCCTACGCGCTCGTACTTCTGGAACCTGATGTACGGCGTGTCTTCCGGCCTGCTGGGCGCGCTGCCGCTGCTGGCGGCGGCTCCTGCCCTGCTCTACGTGCTGCGCCAGCCGGTGTCGCTGACGTCGGCGTTGTGGGACGTGCCGGTCGCTTCGGCGATCTGGTTCGGCACCTACGCGCTGCTGGTGCTGGTTTCCGTGCGCCTGCTGGGCATCGGCATGCGCGAGGGCTACTACCCCGTGCACAGCCGTGTCGCGTGGGCCGCGTGGACGACCGAGCGGTTGATGAACAACGCCCGCACGGCCCTGTTCCCGCTGTACGCCTCGCTGTTCACGCCGGTGTGGCTGCGCCTGCTCGGCATGAAGGTCGGCCGTCACGTCGAAGCGTCCACCGTGGTGGCGCTGCCGAAGATGACCCGCGTGGGCGACGGCGCGTTCCTGGCCGACGACACGATGGTCGCGACCTACGAGCTCGGCGGCGGCTGGTTGCGCATCGCGACCGCCCGCGTGGGCAAGCGCGCGTTCCTGGGCAACTCGGGCATGACCGCACCCGGCCGCAACGTCCCGAAGGGCGGGCTCGTCGGCGTGCTGTCGGCGGCGCCGAAGCGGGCCAAAGCCGGTTCGTCCTACCTGGGCATGCCGCCGATGAAGCTGCCGCGTGCGGCCGAGGTGTCCGACCAGTCGCGCACCTACAACCCGCCCAAGCACCTGATGTGGGCGCGGGCGCTGGTGGAGCTGTGCCGGTTCGTCCCGGTGATGCTGAACGTCGCTCTGGTCGTGCTCGTCCTGTTCGCGCTGAAGGAGTTCGGCCTCTGGTGGTCCGGCGTGATCCTGCTGGGCGCCGGTGTCGCCGCGTGCCTGGTGGCGGTCATCGCCAAGTGGGTGCTCGTGGGCCGCTTCAAGGTGCGTGAGTACCCGCTGTGGTCGGCGTTCGTGTGGCGCAACGAGCTGGCGGACACGTTCGTCGAGGTGCTCGCGGTGCCGTGGCTGGTCGGGTTCTCCGGTGGTACGCCGCTGATGAACCTGTGGCTGCGCTCGCTGGGCGCGTCCGTGGGCCGTGGCGTGTGGTGCGACTCGTACTGGCTGCCCGAAGCCGACCTGGTCACGCTGGGCGCCGGTGCGTCGGTCAACCGCGGCTGCGTCGTGCAGACGCACCTGTTCCACGACCGGATCCTGCGGATGGACCGGGTGACGCTGGGCTCCGGCGCCACTTTGGGCCCGCACGGCATCGTCCTGCCGGGAGCGTCCGTCGGCGCGCACACGACCATCGGACCCGCCTCGCTGGTCATGCGCGGAGAGGATGTACCGTCGGGAACCCGTTGGCTGGGCAACCCGATCTCCGCGTGGACATGAGCTTCTCCGTACACCATTACGCACTAGAGCTTGACTACAAGCCGCACTCCGCACGCCTCTCGGGGCGTGCGGTTTTGCAGGCTTCCTGCACGTCGCTGTCGTCGTTCTCCTTGTCGTTCGGCTCGTTGCGGGTCTCCAAGGTGCTGGTGAACGGCAAACCGGCACGCTATGCACACGCGGGCGGCGTCCTGAACATCCGCGCCGCCGTCCGCGGAGCCTTCTCCGTCGAGGTCCGCTACTCGGGAATGCCCGTGCCGGTGTCCACTCCGGAGTGGGGCGACCTCGGCTGGGACCAGCTCACCGACGGCTCCATCGTGGCCTCCCAGCCCTTCGGCGCGCCGTCGTGGTTCCCGTGCCTGGACGTGCCGGCCTCGAAGGCCTCGTACCTGCTCGACGTGACCGCGCCGTCGTCCTACATGGTCGTGGGCAACGGAGTTCTGGTGGACGGCAAGGTGTCCGGCAGCACCACCCGCTGGACGTACTCGATGGCCGCGCCGATGGCTTCGTACCTGGCGACCGTCCAGATCGGGCAGTACGTCGAGGCACTGCCCGGCGTGTGGTCGCCGCCCCGGCTGCGTCGGCTCGTGGCGCACGACTTCGCCCGGCAGAACCAGATGATCACGTTGTTCTCGTCGCTGTTCGGGCCCTACCCCTTCGCCACCTATTCGGTCGTGGTCACCGATGACGCGCTGGACGTTCCCGTTGAGGCACAAGGCTTGTCGACGTTCGGTGCGAACCACGTCGACGGGCGGCGCGGCTCCGAACGGCTGGTGGCGCACGAGTTGGCGCACCAGTGGTTCGGGAACTCCGTCGGAATTGCCGCGTGGGAGCACATCTGGCTCAACGAGGGCTTCGCCTGCTACTCGGAGTGGCTGTGGTCGGAGGCTTCCGGTGGCCGGTCCGCGGACGCCTGTGCCGCCGGAGCGCGGGATCTGTTGCGGCGGTTGCCGCAGGACCTGGTGATCGGCCAGCCGCCGCGCGCTGACTGGTTCGACGACCGGGTCTACAAGCGCGGGGCTTTGACGCTGCACGCGTTGCGCCGCGAGATGGGCGACGACTCGTTCTTCGCGCTGCTGCGGGAGTGGTGTGCGCGGAATCGGCACGGGGTGGTGACCACGGAGGACTTCCTGGCGCTGGCGGGGCATCGGGAGCTGCTCACGCGGTGGCTGTTCAAGGCCGCACTGCCCGTCTAGGCCTCCGAGCAATCCTCGAACTCGTAGTACCCGAGTCGGGTCAGGCGCTCGGCGACCTCGGCCCAGGACGTGCCCTCCACCCGTTCGATCGCCGCTCGAACCGCCTCGAGGATCTCGCTGATCTTCGACGTTCCGACGATGACGAGTGACCTGCCGAAGAGGACTCGCTGCGTCGACACGGTGGAGGTGAGACTCGCGAGGGTGCACACGTTGAACTCGACCGACTCCTCGCCTTCGCTGTCCGCCGGACCGACGAGTGCCTGCAGCAGGAAGGAGAAGTCGTCCGGATCGTCTGGACGGAAGTCCTCCATGTCCACGTCCGGGCTGATGAAGTGCCGCACGACCGCTCTCATGTCGTGAGCCTCTCACCTTTCGTGAGCTGATTCATGGTGTTCCCCTCCCCAGACACCGGGTACCCCGCCCCGATACGGGAGGAGGAACGACGTGCTGTTCGTGGTGCTCGGCTGTTCGATCGCGTTCGCGTTGCTGGTGGTGGAGGTGATCCATCGGCTGGTGCGCCGCTTCACCCACAGCGGCAAGATGTACCGCCCGGGCCAGGTGTTCGGGGCCTTGCTGGCCACCCAGATAAGCCTGAGCGTGTACCCGATGGACGCTCCGATCACGTTGCACGCGCTGGGGATCGCGCTGATCCTGGCCGGCGCGTGGCTTCTCTCGGCTCTGGTCAGCACGCTCGTGGACATCTCGCTGTCGCGGATCCGCACGGACGTCACGGACAACCGGCACGCGCGACGGGTGCACACGCAGGTCACGTTGGTGCGGCGGTTGACGTTGGTGGTCATCGGTGTGCTGGCGGTGGGCGCGATCCTCATGACGTTCCCCGGTGCGCGGGCGGTCGGGTCGACGGTGCTGGCCAGTGCGGCGGTGATCGGTGCGGTGGCGGCGTTGGCGGCGCAGTCGTTGCTGGGCAACGTGATTTCGGGGATGCAGATCGCGTTCAGCGACGCGGTGCGGCTGGACGACGTTGTCGTGGTTGAAGGTGAGTGGGGGCGGGTCGAGGACATCACGCTGACGTACGTGGTGCTGCACCTGTGGGACGACCGGCGGCTGGTGCTGCCCACCTCGTACTTCTTGAAGAATCCCTTCGAGAACTGGACGCGCACGCAGTCGGCGTTGCTCGGGACCGTCGAGCTGGATCTGGACTGGACGGTGCCGGTCGAGGCGATGCGGCAGGAGATGCGGTCCATGCTGGAGGGCAGCGATCTGTGGGACGGGCGCGTGTCCGTGTTGCAGGTGACCGGTGCGACGCAGGGTTTCGTGCGGCTGCGGGCGTTGGTGAGTGCGGCCGACGCGGGCAAGCTGTGGGATCTCCGCTGCCTCACCAGGGAACACCTGGTGGACTGGGTGCGCAGGCAGCACGGCGGGTCGTTGCCGCAGGTCAGGACGCGTGCGGTGACCAGCACGTCGCGGCAGCAGCCGGCCAGCGACCAGCACACCGACGCGCGGGTGTTCGGCGAGAGCCTGGACGGGGCGCAGCGGGAGCAAGCGTTTGCGGGGCCTAAGCCGTAGAGCGGTCCAGGATGCCGGTGATCAGGCCTCGGCAGCGGGCTATCTCGGCGGCCTGGGTGTCCAGGCGGGCCACCTCGGCGTGCAGGGTGGCTATGAGGTCAGCACACGGGTCGAGGCGTGGTGAGGCGTCCACGACGCACGGAAGCAGCAAAGCGATGGTCTGCACGGACAGGCCGACGTTGAGCAACGCCTTGATGCGGCGAACGGTTTCGACGTCGCCCGAGGAGTACGTGCGGTAGCCGTTGGACGAGCGCGTGGACTGCAAGAGCCCGCACTGCTCGTAGTAGCGGACAGAGCGTGTGGAGACGCCGCACGAGGCGGCCAGTTCACCGATCAACACGTCTTGACCTTGACACTGATGTCAAGCCTTACGGTCGCGAACATGAACGTGATCATTCATGGCGCACAGAGCGTGGCAACCCACTGGGACCTGGTGAAAGCCCTGCTGGAACCTGCGGAGGTACCGGAACGGCGCGGGCGCAACGGGGTGCCGCTGCCGGACGACTACAGCCTGCGCACCGAGATCGACGACCTGCACGCGGTGCTCGACCGGCACGAGCGGCCTACCCTGATCGGGCACAGCTACGGCGGGCTCATCGCGTTGCTGACCGCGCAGGAACGCGACGACCTCACCGCACTCGTGCTGTACGAGCCGGCGATCCACCTCGACAGCGCGACGGTGAAGCGCTTCGGACAGGCGCTGAGCAGGGGCGATCGCGACCGCGCACTGGAGATCATGGTCACGGACCTTGCGGGTGAGCAGGCGTTCCGCGAGACCGATCCGGAACGCTGGCTCGAGGCGCAGGACATGCTCGACACGACGTGGCGCGAGCTGACGCTGGTCGACGACTATCGCTACGAACCACCGAAGCTGGAGGTCCCGGTGACGGTCATCGTCGGCGAGCACACCGACCACCTCTTCGGACCGGCCGCGCGCGACGTCGTGCGGGACACCGGCGGCCGGCTGGTCACGCTCGCCGGGCAGGGTCACGTCGCACACGTCACGAACCCGGAACTCCTGGTAGCCGCCATTTCTGCGTGATCTGCCGATCGGGATGCAACCGGCCGCGCAGCCCGTTCCGTCCTTGCCACATGAGAAGACCGCTCGCCGTCGCGTTTTGCGCGCTGGCTCTCGGAAGCTGTGGTACGAACGGGGTCCCAACCGTGCCGTACGCGGAGGTCCCCGTCGTGTCTTCAGCGAAACCGGACAAGAACCGGATCGAGCAGGCGAAGCGCGACGGCCACCTCACCGTGCCACTGATGATCTCCGTGCAGCCGGGACGCGACGAGGAGGTCGAGCAGGCACTGACGAAGCTGGGCGCGACCGTCGAGTCGCGGGATCCCAGAATCGGTTACCTGCGGGCCGAGATGCCGGTGGACAAAGTGGAAGACGCGTACCTCATCAGCGGTGTGTCCAAAGTGGACGTGGACGAGCCGCTCGGCAACAGGCTCCCCGAACCGTAGAAAGCCCCAGGATCTCGTGAATCCTGGGGCTTTCCGCGTCATTCAGTCGAGCTTCAGCTGACGGACTCGATGATCACGGCACCGCGGCCGACGACGTTCTCGTCCGCCGTGCGCACCTCGAGCTCACCGCGCAGCACGCGGCCGGCACCCGGCTGGCCCTGCGCCGTGATGACGCCCGGCACCGTCCACGACGCACCGGCGGCGCGGTCGGCGTTGGCGTCGGTCACGGACAGCGTGCCGAGACCGGCGGCTGTGTAGACGTCGAAGTAGTCGTACTGCGTGGTGCCCTGCGGCACCGCGAAGCCGTCCACGATGACCTTCCACGCACCGGCGGCCGGGTTGGCCAGCGTCACCGACTCCTCGGAGTCACCGTCCGCGGACTGACCAGCGGTCAGACACGTGCCCGACGTGCAGTTCTGCACGATCAGGTCGAGGTCGGCGCCCTGGTCGGACGGGTTGCCGATCGTCACGGTCAGCCGCGACGCACCAGCCGGGACCTGGATGGCGTACTCCTGGGTCTCCAGGTTCCCGATCGTCAGGCGGCCCGTCTTGGCGCTGCCGACCGCACCGGCCACGAGCCGGCCGTTGAACGCGGCCTGCGTGTTCGTGACGGTGTAGCTGCGGTTGAGCGGCGTGCCCAGCGTGGCGGACGCGATGACGTCCGGGTTCGGGCTGATCGTCGTGCCGAGCACCGACGCGGTCACCGAGTACGGCGCCTCAGCGACGTCGGAGGTGCGACGGGCCTCGACCACGATCTCCCAGACACCGGACATCGGGCTGGTGATGGTGCGGCTGGTCGGCGTGCCACCAGCACAACCGGCACCCGCGTCGGGGTTGTAGCAGTTGGTCGAGCTGGTCACGTCGAGCGGCACGCCCTGCGGGGTGAAGCGCAGGAAGCGGACCTGACCCTTGCCGGCCTCAGCGCCACCGGCGGCCATGTCGATCTTCAGCGCGGTCGTGCCCTGGGGCACGTTCACGAAGAGACTGGTCGACTGGTTGCGCGCGATCGTGCCGGACTTGGTGACCGAGAACTTGTTGGCGGCGTTGAAGTTCTCCGCCGCGAACACGGTGTTCAGGGTCTGCACGTCGACGCCCGGGGTTTCCACGTCGTCCAGCTGCAGGACGGCGCTGTGCACGCCCGCGGTACCGGCCTTGATCTTGACGGGGAACTGCACCGGCGTGTTGAACGGCAGGTCCACGGTCTTCGCGGCCTTGAACGTGCCGTCGTTGCCCTTCCAGGAAACCTTCCAGGTCTCCAGGTGATCGTGTCCCGTGGTGCGGGTCAGCGTGTAGGTGCGGGTGTACTCCTGGCCCGCCGTGACGCCTTCACGGTCGTGGATGCCGACACCGACGTTCGGGGTGGCCAGCAGTCCGCTGAGGACGGTGTTGACCGGCACCGAGGTGGTGACCTGGTTCGGCACGCCGTGCCTGTCCAGCAGCGACCAGGCAGCGTTGGTGTTGAACAGACCAGCGCCCTGCTCGTAGGCACCGAGGGTGCTCACGAAGTTCGCGCTGCGCTGGATCGCATAGCGCAGCTCGGCGCTCGTCGGCCGCTCGCCGTTGTGCTCGGCCTTGTACGCGCTCACGAGCAGCGCGGCGGCACCGGTCGCCTGCGGGGCGGCCATCGAGGTGCCGTTGAACTGCGAGTACCCGGCCGGGAGGGCGTAGGTGCCCGCCACCGGGCCACCCGGCTGCCAGCGCGGCGTGGTGGAGATCGCCGAACCCGGCGCGACGATGTTCGGCTTGAAGCCGCCGTCCTCACGCGGGCCGCGCGACGAGAAGCCGTGCAGGTTCTGCTTCTGCGCGGTCGTCGAGCCGTAGTTGGAGAGCCAGGTCTCCTTGGTGATGTACGAGCCGACGCTCACCGCGTCCGTGGCGACCGACGGGTCACCGACGGTGTTCGCGCCCGCACCCGAGTTGCCCGCCGAGATGAAGATCTGGACGTTGTACTCGTTGATCGTGCGGTTGTAGAGCTCCGCACGGGCGTTGTTGCCGTCGTTGAGCGCCGGGAGGCCACCGATGGAGATGTTCACGACGTCGGCGCCGTTGCGCGCGGCGTAGAGGACACCGTCGACGAGGCCGGAGCTGGTGCAGGCCGGCGTGGAGAGGCAGGCCTTGATGGCCATCAGCTTCGCGCCCGGCGCGGCACCGGCCATCTTGCCGTCGAGCAGCTTGTGCGCCGCGGTGATGCCGGCGACGTGGGTGCCGTGCGCGCCGGCCGAAATGCCCAGGTTGACGAACGGCGTGCCCGCGTTGTCGTAGATCGAGCGGTCGGTCTGCACGACGAACGCGACGCGGTCGGTCACCGGGGTCGCGGGGTTGTCGGTGCCGAAGAAACCGGAGTCCTTCTTGACCTTGTAGTCGATCATCCGCGGGTTGTTGGTGAAGTTGCCGTCACCATCGGTGTCGACGAAAACTTCCTTCGTCGTGATGTCCTGGATGACGCCCCACGAGTCGAGGCGATCGCCGTCGCGGTTGATGTCACCGCCGATCTCGCTGCCGGCACCGCCGAGGTCGCCCGCGATCTCGCGGAAGAGGCCGAACGAGTAGGGGCCACCGGTCGCCGGCGCCGTGTACTCCTTGCCGCCCTCGACGAACTTGCCGACGCGACCGGTCTTGGTCATGGTGACCCAGGTGCCGTCGCCGGAGTTCGTGGCGTTCGCGTTGTACCAGTCGATGATCTTGCGCTCACCGGTGCTGGTCGTCTGCAGGGCAGGGGTGTCCAGGTCGATGCCGGAGTCGATCACGGCGATCGTGGTGCCGCGGCCGTCCCACTTCGGGTGCGCGGTGGCGAACTGCGCCGCCTGCGTGTCCTGCGTCGGCATGTACGGGTTGGTGCGCGGGGTCTTCGAGTCAGGAGCCTTCTGCGGGGCCGGCTGCTCCATGCCCTGCGGGCGCGGGTCGTCGACGGCGATCAGGCCGTCGACGTCCACCGTGCTGACCGAGGCCAGCTTGGCGGCCTTCGCCGCGTTGTCGCGCGGGATGGTGACCTTGACGTAGTCGACGTCCTTCTCGGTCTTCTGGACCGTGGCGCCGAGAGCCTTGAGGTCGTTGACCGCGGCATCGGTCTTGCCGTCCTCGGCGGCGACCAGCAGGTCGACGGTCGCCTTGCCCTGGCGGGCGGCCTCGTCGACGAGCTCGCGGTCCAGCTTGTCGAGCTGTTTGTCCGCGGCGGGTTGCTGCGGAGCGTTCTGCGCGATTGCAGGGGTGGCGGCGAAGCCGAGCCCGGCAGTGCCCAGCACCGCGGTCAACAAGACCGTTCCGGTGCGGCGTCTCCAGTTCTTCACGGCGCATGTGCCCTTCGTGGGGTAAAGAGTGCTCCGAAGCACATCTCTTCGCCTCGCGAGAGGCAATCGTCTCCTCGGAGCATTCTCGAGATCCACATTGGACTGTTCAGAGTCTTGTCCGCGCACACTAATAGTGCTGCGCGTTTCTCTTTAGCCGTGGAACGAGCAGATGCCTTCCAGTCAAGAGCTGATGGAGGGGAATGTCAAGGCTGCGTCAACGGTGAACGTCGTTGCCGTGTAACAGGATCCCGTCAGCGGACGATGGACTGATCGCTATTTCCGCCCAATAGCGAACGCAATCTCGACCGCACGCGGGCAACGATGCTCTGGCCGGTCGCGACCACTTTCGGCTGCGCTCCGCACGACGGACAGTTACCCCGATGCGCTTTTAGCGCCCGCTGGAGTTGGGCGACGTGATCCGCCGTCCGCGCGGGCACGGAGTCCTTTTTGATCGAGAGCAGACTCAGCTCGGTCAGCGTCTCCTTGCGGCTGCGCAACCTGACCACGGGCGCGATCGTGTGGAAGAAGATCAGGTTCCGCCGGCGCGCCGGTTCGATCGTGTGGACGTCACACCACTCGATGACGCTCTGCCGGTCGAGGCTTCTCGACGTGATGCCCTCGGCGGTGAGCTTCGTGCCCATGCCGAAGCTGCGCCACGCGACCGTGCCGCCCATGAGGGACCACAGGCCGCCGAAGACGTAGCCGAACCAGGGGCCGCCCGCCATCGCGATCGGCCCGCTGACGGCCACTGCTCCGCCGAGCCCGAACAGGACCCATCTCCACCTGGTGTGCATCTCCCCATCCTGTTTACCCGATTCGGGTACTCGACCTACAAACGCCGTGGAAGCTCGCGTTGTTGAGTGACGGGGCGCTGTAGCACTCGACAGCTCAGCTCCGATTCCGTGAGGGACGGAACGATCGGCCCTAAGGTGGCGTGATGCCGCGCACGTGGAAGTGGATCATCACCGTGGCGTCCGGCGCCGCGGTGTTCGCCGGCGTGTGGTGGCTGTGCGAGGCCTGGCTGAACCGCTCCTCCGGCGACGCGATCGGGATCGCGGCCATCCCGAGCGCACTGCTCGTGTCAGTGCTGGCCTGGTGGGCAGGCCGCGACAAGCCCGCAGTGGCCACTGTCGCCGACGCCGGCCCGACAACGCACGCGTCCAACACGATCGCGTCCAGCGAGATGCGTCAGGCCGTCCAGGCAGACCAGGTGCACGGCGACATCCACTTCCACGCCGCGCCCGCCGCCCCGGTGACCCCGACCACGGCCGGCCAGGTCGTCACCGGCCTGATCCCGCACGAGCCACCGAACTTCCAGACGCCACGACAGGTCGCCGCTCTGGCCGGCATGACCGGCGAGGTCTGTGTGGTGTGCGCGGTGACCGGCCAACGCGGCGTCGGCAAGACCCAGGTCGCGGCCGCCTACGCCCGCCGTCGGGTGCGGGACGGATGGCTCGTCGCGTGGGTGGGCGCGGAGACCGACGACCAGATCACGGCCGGCATGGCCGAGCTGGCCGAACAGCTCGGGCTGCGCCAGCCGGAGGACACCGCTGATGTGACCGCCACCCGTGTCCGCAACCACCTGCAGATCCGGCAGGGGAACGCCCTGATCGTGTTCGACAACTTGGTGTCGCTCGACTCGATCCGGCCGTATTTGCCAGGGGCCGGGAGCACGCAGGTCGTGGTCACCAGCACGGTGCGCGGGTCGCATTTGGGGCGTGAGGTGCCGGTCGACGTGTTCGACGAGGAGACGGCGTTGCGCTTCCTCCGCGAGGCGACCGGGATCGTCGATGACGCGTCTGCCGGTGAGCTCGCACGCGAGGTCGGGTATCTGCCGCTCGCACTCGGTCAGGCCGCAGCGAGGATCCGTGCTGGCTGGGACTACGCGACCTACCTGGACCACTTCCGGAAGTTCCCAGCGGAGAAGTACCTGAACCGGCGGGACGGCGACCCGTATCCGTTGGGGGCAGCGACGGCCATCCTGATCGCGCTGGAGCCGTTCTTCGGCAGCGAGACCACGGAGATGCTGTCCGTGTTGTCACCCGACGGGGTGGCGCGCGAGCTGTTCGGAGAATCTGCCGACGACGAGCTGGCACTGCTGCACGAGGCGTCCCTGGTCGAGTTCGCCGGCGGCTCGTCCGTGATCATGCACCGGCTGGTGCAGCGGGTGATCAGGGATCGCTGCCAAGCCGCTGACGCCTACGAAGTCGTGTTGTTGCGGGCAGCACACGCGATGGGGGCTCACGCCAACGATCTGATGGACGGTGATCTGTGGACGAGGCGCTACTCCGGCCACGATCTGGTCCGGCAGATCGACGCGTTGTGGAACAACGCCGCCGGATCCGAGAAGCGCGATCTGAATGAAAAACTGGTCTGGCTGCGCCTGTGGACGAAGAACTTTCTCGGGTTGACCCTGGACTACTCCCGCCCGACGCTGCCCATGCAAAACTATCGCGACTGCGTCAAACTCCTCGGCCACAACCATCCGTTGACCCAAACCGCATTGCGAAACATTGCCACCCACGCCCGGAGAAAGGATGCCGAGGATCCGACGTCCGATCTGGAAGATGGCCTCGCGACGGCAGTGAGAGAGTTCGGCGAACGCGATCCTCGTACGCTCATCCTCACGATTGCACTGGCCAGGTGGTACCGGGCGGTCGATCGCAGGGAGGAAGCGATTGCGTTGTACGAGCGAGTCATTCAGACGTGGCCGGACGACGCACCACGGCACGACATGCTCTCCGCGACCGATGATCTCGCCCGCGCGTACCTAGAGATCGGGCGGCCAGAAAAAGCAATCGAACTACTTGAGGAGAATCTTCAGGAAAAGAGGTCACTGCACACGTGCAGGGCCAACTCGATACGTATCACAATGTCGTTGCTCGGCAGTACTTACTCCAATATGAGGCGCCACGAAGAGGGGCTTCAGCTGCTGACCAAGGTGTTGGAGGAAAAGCGCAGCGAACTCGGCCCCGACCATCCTGAGTGCGTCACGGCGGCTTGCGATCTCGGGCTCACGCTCATCCTGGCCGGACAAGTAACCGAAGCCAGGGTTGTGCTCGAAGACGCGCACAAGCTGGCCCTGCGCATCCTCGGCAAAGATCACGAGTACACCGAGACCGCCGCTAGATCGCTCGCGGTGCTGGACGTTCCGCACGACTAACAGCTGTTCAGGCGCTACCTTGCGCGCATGGACCTGAAGCCGGTCGCCGACGAGCTCTACGGGCTGCCTCCGAAGGAGTTCACCGCCGCCCGCAACGCCGCCGCCAAGCAGGCCGACGACAAGGACCTCGCCAAGGCCATCGCCGACCTGCGCAGGCCCACCGTGGGCGCGTGGGCGGTCAACAGGCTGGTCCGGGACGCCCCGGAAGGCCTGGAGGAGGCGCTGGGCCTCTCCACCGCGCAGCTGACCATGCGGGAGCTCGGCCGCAAGCGCAAGGAGCTGATGGAGGCGCTGGTCTACCGCACGCTGGAGCTGACCGGGCCGCTCGCGGACGACGCCGTCACGCAGGTGCGCAACACGCTCACGGCGGCGATGGCGGACCCCGATTCGGCCGAGCAGGTGCGCAGGGGCCACCTCACCAAGGGGCTGGAGTACTCCGGGTTCGGGTTCGCGCTGCCGGCACCGGAGCCGACGCCGGACGGTGAGGACGCGCTGGCCCGCAAGCGCCGGGAGCGGCAGGAGCGCAAGCGGGCAGAGGCTCAGCAGGCGTTGGACGAGGCGGAGCAGGGGCTCGGGGAGGCTCAGGCCGATCAGCTGGCGGCTCAGCGGGCGTTCGACCGGGCGGCGGAACGGCTGGAGGACGCCAAGCGGGTCACGGCGGCGGCGGAGAAGGCTCGCAAGGCCGCGGAACGCAAGCTCAACGACCTGTCGTGAGCACTTGATCACCGCGCGCGTCTGAAGGGGTAAGAACCTGAAGACGACCTGAAGGAATTGAGCCTGGTCACACTCAAAGCCGAGTGGAACACGGCGGTCCGGTTGTACGTTCAACAATGTGGTTGGCCGCGGGCGCTCGAGCTGCGCGCCAGGGCGATCCGACACCCCCAGGTTGGAACAGCCCTTCCGCAGGCGCGGCGTGCTCGCGCCGCGGTCAACCCGCCGTCGACCGACACCACCGGAGAACCCCCCTCACCGGGCAGTGGCGGTCGGCGGCACCTGGATAGTGCGGTGCCCATCCCCCCAGAGGGCACCGCACTACAGGTTGTACTGGTCGTGGCGCGCGTAGAAGGCCGCCAGCTCCTCCGGCGGCAGGCCCTTCGCGGCGCCGACCTCCAGGAAGAAGTTCTCGCGGGCGATCCCCGGTGCGAAGAGGATCAGCATCCGCACGGGAGCGTCGCTGTCGTTTCGGAACGCGTGCGGGCGGTTCGGCGGCACGTAGAGGAAGTCGCCCTCGCCACCCTTGATCCACTCGTCGCCGTCGAACAGCGTGATCTCGCCTTCGAGCACGTAGAACGACTCGGAGAACGTCTTGTGGAAGTGCGGGCGCGCTCCCGGCTGGCGGGCCTCCATCCGCCACTCGAACAGGCCGAACTCGCCGTTCGTGGCGGAGCCCGGTGCCACGAACCGGGTGGTCTTGGTGCTGAAACCCACTTCGGAAGCCGGTCGGAAGGTCATCGGCGATCTCTCCCCAGAAAGTGAACTTGATTCAGGTCTCGTCGTTCGGCGGGTTGTTCATGGTCTCCTAAGTTACGTGGACGAACTGAGACGACACGTTCGCCGTTCCTTGCCGCGTAAGCAAGTTCCCTGCGGAAGGAACGGCGAATGCTGTTACGAGGTGGAGTCGCGGCCGCGCTGATCGCGCTCACGATGGCGGGCACGGCGGTCGCGGATCCGTCCGCCCAGGTGGTCGGCGGCACCCGAGCGTCCATCAAGGACAATCCGTTCGCGGTGTATCTGGCGCCCACGGCCGACACCCGCGATCCCCGGTGCACCGGGGTCGTCGTGGCACCGAACAAGATCCTCACCGCCGCGCACTGCGTGGACGAGGGTGTGACCGGCCCGAAGCCGATCCCGCTGGACAAGCGCGTGGTCGTGGCGGGCAGGGAGAACGTGCACAGCACCGGTGAAGGTGTCGTCGCGAAGCTCACGAAGATCGTCATCAACCCGCAGTACGACGGCATCTCCTTCGACTCCGCGGTGCTGACGCTCGACCGCGCGCTGAAGCAGAAGCCGATCAAGATGGCCGGTGCGGCGGACCGCCACCTGTACGCGCCGGGCAAGTCCGCCACCGTGATGGGCTGGGGCGCGGTGAAGGAGGGCGGCAGCACCAACGGTTACCTGATGAAGGCCTCGATCCCGATCCTGGAGGACGAGACGTGTCGCGTGTTCTGGGGCGACGACGGTGCCGGCAACGACTTCTACGAGAACAAATCGATGATGTGCGCGGCGGTGATGAAGGGCGGCATCGACGCGTGCAACGGTGACTCGGGCGGCCCGTTCGTCGCGGGCGGCAAGCTGATCGGTCTGGTGTCGAAGGGCGACGGTTGCGCACGGCCGAACCACCCGGCGATCTACGCGCGGGTCGATGCCATCAACTCGTGGGTCGCGAAAGAGATTTTGCTCTGATCTCGCGTGGTGGACGCGGGTTGACGGTCCTGCGGCTTGCGGCTGTGCTGGAGGCATGACGCAGATCGGTGTTCTGGTCGGCAATCCGCGGCCCGCCTCGCGCACTCTGCAGGCGGCCCTGGCACTGCGCGAGGCGCTCGCCTCGACGCTGGGCGTGCCCGTCGACGGGCCGGTGGTCGACGCGGCCACGCTCGCCCCCGCCGTGTTCACGGAGCCGGACACGATCAAGGCCGCGCTGACCGCGCTCGGGCAGGCCGACGTGCTGGTGGTGGCCACTCCGACGTACAAGGCCGCGTACACCGGGCTGCTGAAGGCCGTGCTGGACCAGGCGCCGCCGGCGTGGCTGCGGGGCAAGATCGTCGTCCCGCTCCAGATCGCCGCGTCGGACCGGCACGCGCTGGCCGTCGAGGTGCATCTACGGCCCGTCCTGACCGAACTGGGTGCGCTGGTGCCGCAGGCGTTGTTCCTGAACGAGGCTTCGCTGCCCGCGCACGTCACGGACTTCGCGCTCGATTCGGACGTGCTGAAGGCGTTGGTGCAGCGATGAAGGAGCAGCTGCGGAACGCGTTGAGGCACCACGCCCAGGCCGTCACGATCGTGACGGCGCACGGCGCGGACGGACCGGTCGGCACTACGGTCAGCTCGTTCACCTCGGCGTCCTTCGAACCACCGCTCGTCGTCGTGTGGATCGGAGAGGGCGCCTCGGTGTGGCCGGTGCTGCGAAAGGCGCCGCTGTTCGCCGTGCACCTGCTGGACGCCGGGCAGACCGCGCTCGCGGACCTGTTCGCGACGAAGGGCGTCGACCGGTTCGGCCCCGGCACACGGTGGCAGGCGGACGACGACGGCGTGCCGTGGCTGCTGGACGCGCCGGTTCGGTTGCGGTGCAGGACTTCCCGGCGAATCGTGGTCGGCGATCACGTGGCGCTGGTCGGCGAACCGCTGGACATCACGCACACCGACATCGCCGCGCCCCTGGTGCGGCACCAGGGGCGCTACACCTCAGTCGCCTAGGGCTTTCAGCAACTCCCGGGCGATGACGTCGTTCTGCCGGAACGCCGGGGCGTTCGTGTTCGGTCGCGCGAACGCCGCAAACGCCTTGCCGGTCGTGTAAGGCCCCACGGCGAACCGAACCGGGTCGGCCTCTCCGCGTTCGTTGACGAGGCGGCCCTCCGGAGTCACCCGCACCAGCCCCGCGTCGTCCTCGGAGACGTCGCCGACCGCGCGCAGCGACTGCAACACCGGGTCCGCCGTGCGGGACAGCGAGTGCGAGGGCAGGCGAGCCTCGATCAGGCCGTTGGCGCGCACCACGTCCGGCGTCGTCGGGCTGCCGGCCAGGAACGCGCCGTCGACTGCCTCCACCCACATGTCGGCGCCGACGAACCGCACGATTCCCGCGCGGGACAACGCCAGCAGCTCCTCCAGCCGGTCCGGCGGCGGCCCGGAGGCCAGGTAGCTGAAGTAGCCGTGCCACCAGCCGTCGTGCGGCATCACCTGTGCCATCTGGCCGTAGACCGACAGCAAGGCCAGGAACGCCCCCAGATCGGCGCTGTGGCGTGGATCCGAGCGCCGGGCCACGTCGGCCTCGACGTAGGCCCGCAGGTGCTCCTGGAACTCCTCGGCCGACGCGAAGGTCAGGCCGGTCAGCGGGCGGTCCAGCAGTTCGAAGTCGATGTGGTCGGCCGGGTCAGGAATCGCGAGAGCCTCCAGCGCACGCATCTCGGAGCTGTACCAGGGCAGTGCGGTGAAAGCGGTCGCGAACTCCACGAACAGCATCCGCACCAGGCCGGGATGCCCGGTGAAGAGCTCGTGGTAGTAGCCCCACGCGATCTCCTTGGCCATCAACGGCCACACATCGGCACGAAACTCCAAAGAGCGGCCCTTCAACGCATCCGCGGTGAAGAAGTGCGGCAACGACGGACGTGTTCCCTGCAGCCGGTAGCCGGTCTTCGAGTGGTACGGCACACCGCGTCGCGAGCCCACGAACAGTCGTGGTTCCAAACCTGAAGGCACATAACGCAACTCGCCGTCCGAGCGCACGTACCGCCCGCCACGGCCCTCGGTCAGCAGCACCATCAGGTCGATGAACGCGAGCCCGAACCCGCGCAGCACCACGTCCCCCGCGACGTCCGACAGGTCCGCGTCGGCCGAGTACAGCGGCGGCACGTAGACCAGGCCGTGCTCCACGGCGTGTTCGGCCAGCTTGCGGTGTTCGGGCTCGGGTTCCGCGTCGAGGTGACCGAGAGTCAGCACGAGGACGTCGGCCCGCAGCGACTCCCCGCTGTCCAGCCACACCCAGTTGCCGACGACCTTCAAGGCGCGGGCTTCATGCACGGACACCGAGATGTTCGGTGGCAGAGATTCCTTGACGTGGTCGAAGAACCAGGCGAGGTACTTGCTCTGCACCTGACGTGCCGGGAACGACGTCGGGTCGATGTCGGTCCACTCCGCGAGCGACGGACCAGGACGAACAGGGCCGAGACCGTCGAACGAGGAGTCGGTGAAGACCGTCACGTCCTCGGCCATGGAGTTCATGCGCAGCAACGGTGACTGCGCGTGCCGCCACACCCGGCCCGCGCCGGGCGGGTACGGGTCGACGACGTGCACGGCCAGCTCCAGCGACGGTGACTGGGCGGCGATGCGTTCGAGCAGGCCGGCGGCACGAGGGCCACCGCCGATCACGACGAGTGAGCGCATGCGCGTCTTTCCGTTGATGGGCAACGAGAAACGAGCCGCGCCCCTCAACGCGAACACCACCACGGTACCCCGCGTGTGCAAGCAAATCCCGCTCTGTGGACGTCGTTGCGACGGCCGGGCAACAGGTGTGCACTCGAAAGGCGTCTCCCTCAACGCACCCCATCACCACCAGCCCCGATCACTACCAACTCTGGGGAATCGGTCATGCCAGTTGAGTTTCTCGGGATCGCCGCCACGAACGACGGGTCGGAGACGACACCGCGCTCGTCCAGCGGAGCGTTCGACAAGGACTACACGCTCAGGCTCGCTCGGGCGCACGAAGAGCACGGGTGGGACCGCGTGCTGTTCGCGTACGGATCGGGCGCGCCGGAGCCGTCGGCGGCCGCGGCCTACCTCGTCAGCAAGCTCGACAAGCTGCAGATCCTGTTGGCGCACCGGCCGAACGTCTCGTACCCGACGTTCGCCGCCAAGACGTTCGCGACGCTCGACCAGATCAGCGACGGCCGGCTGACGGTGCACTTCATCACCGGCGGCACGGATCACGAACAGCAGCGCGAGGGCGACTACCTGTCCAAGGACCAGCGCTACAGCCGCACCCGCGAATACATCCAGATCGTCAAGAAGGCCTGGCTGAGCAGGGAAGCCTTCGACCACGACGGCGAGCACTACCACTTCGCGGACTTCGTGAGCGATGTGTTTCCCGTGCAGCAACCGCGCCCGAACGTGTCGTTCGGCGGCTCCTCCCCCGCGGCGTACGCGGCTGGGGGCGCGGAAGCGGACATCTTCTGCCTCTGGGGCGAACCGCTCGCGGAAACGGCCCAGCAGATCGAGTCGGTCAAGCAGGCGGCGAAGGAGGCCGGCCGCACGGACGTGCCGCGGATCCAGGTCGCGTTCCGGCCGATCATCGCGCCGACCGAGGAACTGGCCTGGGAGAAGGCACACCGGACGGTGGACCGGATCGAGGCGCGGAAAGCGAACGGGCCGCTGAGCCGCAGGCATTCGCTGACGAATCCGGAGAACACCGGCTCCCAACGACTTCTGGCCGTCGCCGACCGCGGCGAACGATTTGATCGTGCATTGTGGACTCCGACCGCGAGGGCAACAGGCGGGGCAGGCAACTCCAACGCGTTGGTCGGCACGCCGGAGACCGTCGCGCAGGCGCTGCTGGACTACTACGACCTGGGCGTGGACATCCTGTCCGCACGCGGTTACGACCTGCTGGACGACGCGATCGACTTCGGCAGGTACGTGATTCCGCTGGTGCGCGAGGAGGTCGCGAAGCGGGACCGGGCCAAGGCCGCATGACCACGCTCGAAGTGCGCCGCGTCCGGCAGTCCGATCCGGACGCGGCACCGTTGGTGGCCGAACTGACCTACGAGTACACGTCTCGCTACGGACCTCTTGGCGCACAGGAGATGCAGCGGGCCGCAGACGTCTTCGAACCGCCGCACGGGCAGTTCCTGCTGCTGATGGAGGCCGGTGAGGCGATCGCGGGCGGGGCGTTCATGCGCCACGACGAGGAGACCGCCGAACTGAAGCGGATCTGGACGCATTCGCAGCACCGCAGACGCGGGCTGGCGCGCCGGGTCGTGGAGGAACTGGAGAAGGAGGCGCAAGCGTTTGGATATCGCCGCGTCTACCTGACCACCGGACCGCGCCAACCCGAGGCGAAAGCGCTCTACCTGGCGACCGGGTACACGCCGTTGTTCGACGTTGACGCAGACCCTGCGACAATTGGCCCGCTCGCGTTCGACAAGGTGATTCATTAGTTCAAACGAGTGAATTCGTGGTCGAATCGACGATTCCCAGCCGGGAATCGGGGTTCGGTTGGACACGTACCCCGTGATCAGTAAGCTTGCTCGTTGGACCCACACCCGGTGGTGGTATCGCGCGGGGCTGTCACCCGTTCGACCGAATCTGGCGGAAGTGGGTTGCCAGGCGTATCGATTGGCGTCCGACGATCGATCAGCAGATCACCCCGGTCCCCACGAATGGCCACCTGAGCTGAATGAGCATGGTCGAGAGCCTTGAGCCCGCCGTTCGCTGGGCGGCGGCGATCTCCAACACCCTTCTCGCGAACTTGACGCGCGAGAAGCTCGAGCAACTGCTGGGCGGGTACGTCGAGCAGTTGCTCACCGGTGGCGTGGACGAAGCTCGGCGGGTCGGCCGGTCCATGGTCGAGCACGACTTCATCTCCTCGGCGACGCTGGAGCAGACGCTCACCTACCTCGGTGACCACGCGCCGGTCACGCCGGCGCAGCTGGCCGCGCTCGCCGCCGGGTACGCCGAGGGGCTGCGCGACCGCACGCTCGACCAGCAGGAGATCAGCCGCACGGCCGCGATCAACTCGATGCGCCGGGCCGAGAGCGCGGTCAGGGCGAGCGAGGCGAAATTCCGGGCGATCTTCCAGAGCGCCGCGTTCGGGATCGTCGTGAGCGGCCTGACCGGCGACATCATCGACGTCAACGACTCGATGCTGGCGATGCTCGACTACCGGCGCGAGGACCTGCGCACGATGAGCGGCCGCGACCTGGTGCACCCGGACGACCGGGCAGGGCTGCGGGAGCTGGCCAAGCAGCTGATCGCGTCCGGGCACGACAACGTCCGGGTCGAGAAGCGGATGATCCGCAGCGACGGCGAGACGCTCCAGACACACATGGCGATCTCGTTGGTGCGCGAGCACGATGACTCACCGCCGTACTTCGTCACGATGATCGAGAACATGAACGAGATGCGCGCGCTCCAGACGCAACTCGTGCGGCAGAGCCTCAACGACATGCAGACCGGCCTGCCCAACCGCGCGCAGTTCCTCGGCTGGCTCGAAGGCGCCGTCGGTTCGAAGGGCCCGGAGGCGCTCGCGCTCGTGCAGGTCGACATCGACGGGTTCCGCGGTGTGAACGACGCGTTCGGGCACGAGGCCGGCAACCGGGTGCTGATGCACGTCGCGACGCACCTGCGGGCGGTGTTCACCGAGCACGTCGGCAAGGTCGCGCGGATCGGCGAGGACGAGTTCGGCGTCCTGATCAAGGACCCGCGCGACGTGCGGGGCGTGATCGCGCTGGTCGAGGACTTCGCCGCACGGCTGGAGGAGCCGATCTGGATCCGCGCCCACGGCATCGGCGTGACGACCAGCGTCGGCATCGTGGCGCGGGCGGCCCGCGGCGGTAACGCCGAGGACCTGCTGCGCGCCGCGGACGCCACGGTCGGCTGGGCCAAGCGCGACGGCAAGGCGCAGTGGGCGTTGTACGACCGGGAGCGCGATCTCCGCGACAAGGAGAGATACGCGCTGGCCGCGTCGATCCCCGGTGCGCTGGAGGAGGGCCAGTTCCGGGTCGACTACCTGCCCGTCCGCTCGCTGGCGGACGGTTCGGTGCTCGCCCTCGAAGCGAAGATCGTCTGGAACCACCCCGAGCACGGCGTGCTGTGCCCGGACAGGTTCATGGGGCAGACCTCCGACAACGGCATGATCGTCCGTCTCGTGCGCTGGGCGCTCGGGGAGGCGTGCGCGCAGGCGAGCGAGTGGCACGCGACGCTGGGCTCGCGGATGCCAGTGCTGTCGATCGACCTGCCGCCGCGGCTGTGCCAGGAACCCGAACTCGTCGCCGAGGTCGCCCGCGTGCTCGACCGCACCGGCCTCCCCGCTTCCTCGCTGCGCTTCGAGCTGCACGAGCACCTGCCGGCGTTGCTGACCGACGAGCAGCTGGAAGAGCTGACGATCCTCGCCGAACGTGGCATCGGCCTCGTGCTGGACCAGATGAACGGCGGCAACGTCGGCGTGGACCGGCTGCGGCTGCTCCCGTTGAGCGGCGTGAAGTTCACCGGCACCGTCGTGCACGGCCTGGACGCCGGCGCGAACAGGGTGGAGGAGAGCGCCTCGGTGGCGTTGCTGAAGTGGGCGTCGATCCTGCGACTGCCGCTCTACGCCGAGGACGTGCGGACCTCCGCGGAGGCCGCGCGACTGGCTTCGCTGGGCGTCACCGGCGGGCAGGGCCCGCACTTCGGGCCACCGCTGCGGGCCTCAGAGGTTTCCTCGCTGCTTCTCAGCTAGTTCTTATCAGGGTTTTCCAGGGTTTCGGCACAGGTGGCTCACATGATGGGGGTCCATCGTGGAGTCATGACCGAGCAGAGCTTCCCCGCGATGAGCGGGTCACTGGTGGAACCGCAGCCCGCCGTCGTCGCCCCGAAGTTCTGGCGCCGAACGGCCCCGATGCTGACGGCCGCGGCACTCGTCGCGGGCTTGTTCGGCGGCGTCACCGGAGCGGTGATCGCCTCGCCGGACTCCACCCCCACCTCCACGTCCGTCTCCGCGCAGACGATCTCCAACACGTCCACTCTGGACTGGAGCGCCGTCGCTTCTGACGTGCTGCCCTCCGTGGTGCAGGTGAACGTCGGCAACGGCCTCGGCTCCGGTGTGATCCTCTCCGCGGACGGCAAGATCCTCACCAACAACCACGTCGTGGCGGCCGCCGGCGGCCAGATCACCGTGAAGTTCAACGACGGCCGCGAACTGCCGGCCACCGTCGTCAACACGGACCCGGCCTCGGACCTGGCCGTGCTGCAGGTCTCGGGAGCGTCCGGCCTGACGCCGATCAAGTGGGCCGACTCGGGTTCGGTGAAGGTCGGCGACGCCGTCATGGCCATCGGTTCGCCGTCCGGCCTGCAGGGCACCGTGACCACCGGCATCGTCTCCGCGCTGGACCGCAAGGTGACCGTGCCGGGCGAGACCCGCCGCGCTTCTTCCGTTTCGTACCAGGCGATCCAGACCGACGCGTCGATCAACCCCGGCAACTCCGGCGGGGCGCTGGTGAACGCGGCCGGTGAGCTGATCGGGATCAACTCGGCGATCTACTCGCCGGCGTCGAGCAGCGGTGAGGCCGGGAGCGTGGGAATCGGGTTCGCGATCCCGTCCAACACGGCCAAGCAGATCGTGGACAAGCTGAGCTAGTGGTGTGGCCCGGAACGTTGCCGGCTCGCACAACCAGGTCTTGTGCGGGTCGGCCGATCAGGTCTAGACCGGGGTGATGCCCAGTCGACGACAGTTCATGACCGCGGCGGCTCTGAGCCCTGCGGTCGCGGCCGTTACCCCTGCCAACGCGTCCCCGTCTGCTTGGCCCACCGGACCAGGGCGTCCGACCACTCCTCAACAGCCCGACCGCGAGCTCCGGCGCATCCTGACCGAGATCGACCAGCGCCGGATCGAAGCGACCGTGCGCAAGCTGGTGTCGTTCGGCACCCGCCACACGCTGTCCAGCCAGACCGACCCGGTACGCGGCATCGGGGCGGCGCGGGACTGGATCTTCCACGAACTGCAGTCCTACCCCGGCGAGCTGCAGGTCGAGCTGCAGTCGTTCGTGCAGCCACCGACCCCGCCGCGGGTTCCGGTGGCGACGACCATCACCAACGTCCTCGCGACCCTGAAGGGCTCGAAGGACCCGTCGCGCATCTACGTGGTGTCCGGGCACTACGACTCGCGGGCGTCCGATCCGAACGACGCCGTCAGCGACGCACCGGGTGCCGACGACGACGCGTCCGGGGTCGCGGCGGTCATGGAGATCGCGCGGGTGATCGCCACGCGGGACGTGGACGCGACGATCATCTTCGCCGCGGTCGCCGGTGAGGAGCAGGGCCTGTTCGGCGCGGCGCACCTGGCGTCGACGCTGACCGGGGTGCAGGGGATGTTCACCAACGACATCGTCGGCGCTGCCCCGGCCGAGGCGTCGAGGGTCGTCCGGTTGTTCGCGGAGGGCGTGCCCACCTCGGAGACCCCGGCGCAGGCTGCGATCCGGCGCTCGGTCGGCGGCGAGAACGACTCGCCGTCACGGCAGCTGGCCCGGTTCGTCACGGACCTCGCGGGCACCGGCATGACCGTCGAGGTGATCTACCGGCGTGACCGGTACCTGCGCGGTGGCGACCACATCCCGTTCCTGGAGCGCGGTTTCCCGGCCGCGCGGTTCACCGAGCCGCACGAGGACTACGCGCACCAGCACCAGAACGTCCGGGTGGAGAACGGTGTGCAGTACGGCGACCTGCCCGAGTTCTGCGACTTCGGCTACATGACCCGCGTCGCGCGGGTGAACGCCGCCGTCCTGTGGTCGCTCGCCACCGCCCCCGGCACCCCGCGCAACGTCCGCATCAGGACCAATCGGCTCACGAACGAGACGGACCTGGTGTGGGACGTCGATCCCGCGGCGGGCGGGTACGAGGTGGTGTGGCGGCCCACCGACGCGGCGGACTGGACGCACCGGGTTCCACTCGGGGCGGTCGGGGCGCACACCGTGGACCTGTCCAAGGACAACGTGTTCTTCGGGGTGCGGGCGGTCGGGGTGAACGGGCGGCGCAGCCCGGTCGCGTTCCCCGTACCTGCACCGTGAGTGCGAGGCGGGCGGCGAGGAAGCCGCCCGCCACCCTTCAGGACAGCCAGTCCGGCCTCAACGGCATGTGCGAGGTCGTCCCGTCCAGCTTCACCCCGAGCACCTGGTGCAGCTGGATGTTGTTGCGGTCGAACCCGAGCCGCGACGCCGCCAGGTACAACCGCCACACCCGAGCCCTGGCCTCCCCGACGTCCTCCACGGCCTCGTCCCAGTGCGCGTCCAGGTTGCGGCTCCAGGCGGCGAGCGTCAGCGAGTAGTGCTCGCGGATGTTCTCCTCGTGCCGCACCTCGAACCCGGTGTCGTGCATCAACGACACGAGATGTCCTGGCCCGACCAGCTCACCGTCCGGGAACACGTACCGGTCGATGAACGGCCCGGACAACGCCCGCTGCTTGTTGTCCGGCCGGGTGATGCAGTGGTTGAGCAGGCGGCCGCCGGGCTTGAGCTTGCCGTACAGCGCGGCGAAGTAGCCGGGCAGCTTGGCCTTGCCGATGTGCTCGGTCAGGCCGATGGACGACACCGCGTCGAAGCCCGTCTCGCGGACGTCGCGGTAGTCGAGGTGGCGGACCTCGGCCAGGTCGGACAGGCCGGCCTCGACGATCGCCTTCTGCGCCCACTCGGCCTGGTTGCGGGACAGCGTGACGCCGATCGCGCGCACGCCGTACTCGCGGGCCGCGTGCATGACCATGCCGCCCCAGCCGCAGCCCACGTCCAGCAGTTTCATGCCGGACTTCAGGCCCAGTTTGCGGGCCACCAGATCGTGCTTGGCGAACTGGGCTTCCTCCAAAGTGGAATCCACAGACGGATACACCGCGCAGGTGTAGGCCATCGACGGCCCGAGGATCCACTCGTAGAACTGGTTCGAGACGTCGTAGTGGTGCGCGATGGCCTGCTGGTCGCGGGCCTTGGAGTGACGCAGGCCGCGCAGGCGGGCCTCCTGCGGCGGCGGGGCCACCTTGTGCGACAACCGGATTCTGCCCAGGAAGCGCAGCAGCTCCACGCGTTGCAGCCACGGGAGTTCCCGCAGCGAGAACTCGGAGAGCTGGGAGAGGCCGGCGTGCACGTCGCCGAGGATCTCCAGGTGCCCTGTCACGTAGGCACGGGCGAGGCCGAGCTCACCTGGCGCGGAAGCCAGGTAGGACAAGGCTTCCGGGGTTCGGACATCGATGGAAACCGGGGCACTCGAAGGTCCCGCGGTACTGCCGTCGTAGGCCTGGAAGCGAACGTCGCTGCCACCTGTGATGCGCTGAAAAATGGAGGCCAACCGCATTCATCGTCCCCTGACACACTTGGCGTACAGATCAGGCAGGCGGTTCGTCTGGTCGTACCGGCTCTTCACGGACCGGTAGTGCGAACCGTTGTAGTGCCGCCAGAACTCTTCCTCCTCGTAGTAGGAGTCCGAGTACAGCGACTTGTGGCCGCCCAGCTGCGCCACCTCGCGCTCGATCAGCCGGTTGCGGTCACCCATCTTCTCTCCCGGCCGCACCGGGACCTCCGACCAGAACCCGACGTTGACGTACAACGTGTCCGCGTCCATCGGGTAGAGCGGCCATCCCGTGTTGTCCCGCAACCTCACAGGACACAGCCAGACCGGCGTGATGCCGATCTCGCGGTCGAAGAAGTCGAGGAACTCGGCCAGCGCCGACACCGGGATCTCCACGTCCTGGATGACCGGCTCGACGTCCGTGCGCGGCCTCAGCTGCCGGTGCTTCGCGACGAGCTTCCGGTACACGTCCGAACGCAGATACCGCTTGGGCCACAACCTGCGCACCACCGGGTTCTGCGCACCGAACGCCCGCGAGCACCAGAACCAGTCGGTGTCCCAACGCCACAGGTAGTCCTGGATCGTCAGGTGGTCCGTGCGTCGCTTTTGGATGGACCGGTAGTAGATCTGGTTGCCGGTGTAGTCCGACGTGTAGGGCGCGATGTCGGCATAGTGCCCCAACGTCAGGTACATCTCGCCGCGGGAGAACACCGTGCCGTCGACGAAGTCCGCGGAACCGTCCGCGCAGACCTCCTCGATGAGCGCGGCGCACTCGGCGAACGATCCGAACGGCACGTGCCGCAGCCGCACGTACTGACGCACCGGCTCCAGCTCGATCTCGAGCCGCAGCGCGTAGCCCAGGGTCCCGTAGGAGTTGGGGAACGCGCGGAACAGGTCGTCGTCCGGCTTGGCGATCACGACCTCGCCGTCGCCGGTGAGGATCTCCAGCTCCCGCACCGACTCGTGCGGCAGTCCGTTGCGGAAGGACGTCGACTCGATGCCGAGGCCGGCTACCGCGCCGCCGATCGTGATGGTCTTGAGCTGCGGCACGACCAACGGCATGAGGCCGTGGGGCAGTGTCGCGGCGACGAGGTTCTCGTAGGTGGTCATGCCCTGCACCTGCGCGGTGCGTCCGACCGGGTCCACCGACAGCACCCGGTCGAACCTTCCTACCTCCAGCCCGCCCGACTGATCGGCGCGAAACCGGAAGAGGTTCGACGTCTTCTTCGCGAGCCGCACCGGCGCACCTTCGCGCATCGCGGCGTACTGCGCGGTCAGCGCAGCCACGGCCGAGCTGTGCCCATGGTCACTCACCAGAACGACGTTATTCCGCGTCAGCGCCGTTGTCGCGCCCAAAAGCCCGAATGGGCCAGCGATCATCGACGAACCCTGCCGAAAGTTACTACTCGGTAGTAGCGTGCGAGGCATGGCTACGCACGAGGTGACCAACCAGGTTCCGCCGCTGAGCGGTCACGACGTCGCCGACGACCCCGCGCTGCTCAGCTGGCTGGACACCCCCGACCTGCACGAACTCGGCAGGCTCGCGGGCAGCGAGGAGTGGCAGGAGCAGGGCAGGCTCGCGAACGCCTACCCGCCGGTGCTGCGCACGCACGACCGGTACGGGAACCGGATCGACGAGGTCGAGTTCCACCCGGCCTGGCACGAGCTGACCGAAGTCGCCATTTCGAACGGCCTGCACGCGTACGTGGATGACCACCATGTGGAACGTGCCGCGAAGTTCTACGTGTGGTCGCAGGTCGAGGCCGGTCACGGATGTCCGATTTCGATGACTTATGCGGCTGTGCCTGCTTTGCGCGTCGCGCCGGAGTTGGCCGCACTCTACGAACCCCTGCTGACGGCCCGGAATTACGACTTCGGCCTCAGGGCGCCGCTCACCAAGAGCGGCCTGATCGCCGGCATGTCGATGACCGAGAAGCAGGGCGGGTCGGACGTCCGGGCGAACACGACGGTCGCCAAGCCGGTCGAGGACGGGTATGTCCTCACCGGGCACAAGTGGTTCACCTCGGCGCCGATGTCCGATGTGTTCCTCACGCTCGCGCAGGCGCCTGGCGGGCTGACGTGCTTCCTGGTGCCGCGGGTGCTGCCGGACGGCACGCGCAACCGGTTCTTCCTGCAGCGGCTGAAGGACAAGCTGGGCAACAAGTCCAACGCGTCCGCCGAGATCGAGTACGACGAGGCGTTCGCGCACCGGGTCGGCGACGAGGGCCGGGGCGTGCGCACGATCATCGAGATGGTCAACACGACTCGGCTCGACTGCGTTCTCGGGTCGGCGGCGGGCATGCGCGCCGGACTGAGGCAGGCGGCGCACCACGCGGCGCACCGCAAGGCGTTCGGGAAGTACCTGATCGACCAGCCGGCCATGCGCAACGTGCTGGCGGACCTCGCGATCGAGTCAGAGGCGGCCACGACCGCCGCGATGTGGCTGGCGGAGCACCGGCCCCGGCTCGGGCTCGCCGTCACCAAGTACTGGGTGTGCAAGCGCGGGCCGGTGCACGCCGCCGAGGCGTTGGAGTGCCTGGGCGGCAACGGGTACATCGAGGACAGCGGGATGCCGCGGCTGTTCCGCGAGTCGCCGCTGATGTCGATCTGGGAGGGCTCCGGCAACGTCGCCGCGCTCGACGTCCTGCGCGCGATGAAGAAGGAACCCGAGTCGGTGCAGGAGTTCCTGGCCACCGTCACCGGTGTCGACGCGCGGATCGACAACGCGCTCAAGGACCTGGGCACCGCGCTGTCCGATGTGGACGAGTCGCAGGCACGCCGGGTCGTCGAGAAGATGGCGCTGATCCTGCAGGGTGCCCTGCTGGTCAGGCACGGGCACCCCGCGGTGGCGGACGCTTTCCTCGGCTCACGGCTGGGCGGGGACTGGGGAGTCGCGTTCGGCACGCTCCCCAAGTCCACCGACTTCAGCGCGATCATCGACCGCGCTGTTCCCAAGCTCTAAGCGGGGCAACCGTTGCCTTGGCGCGGTGAATCCGGCCCGTAGAGGTCACCGGTCAGGAACACGCACTCGGGCTGCTGCTCGAAGTCGTAGATGTCGGCGAGCTCGAGGATCGTGAAGTTCCTCGTCTCACCGACCCGCGACACCTTGAAGTTCGTGCGTCCGGTGGCGCCGAAGAACTCCAGTTCGCGCAGCTCCCCGCCGATCGCCCCGCGGTGCGGGGTGTACCCGGCCAGGCGGGCCTGGGCGTTGCGCACGGCGTCGAGGAAGAGCCCTGCCGCGTCGTAGGCGACCGCCATGTGCTCGCCTGGCCACGGCTTGGCCGGCTTGTCCTCCCGCGGCAGCGCGGAGTCCTGGACCTCCTTGGCCAGCTTGCTGTAGCCGGCGCAGAAGGCGTCCAGGGGCAGACCGCCGCGCACCTTGTCGTCCGGCTTGCCGTCGACGCAGGACTTGCCCGCGAGCACGACGAGTCCGGCCATGCTCACGTAGGACACGCGCATGCCGGCCAGCGAGTCGCGCTTGCGGCTCGCCTCCTGCGCGATGAACCGGATGATCGCGTCGTCCGCGAGGATGCGCGGCAGGCGTGCCTTGTCGTAGCAGTTCCTGCCGACCGCCTGCAGGAACTCGCCGAAGTGCTCCTCACGGCCGGCGAAGAACACGAGCTCGCTGGAGTGGTTCTCGACGCACTGCGACGGCACCTCCTGCGGACCGTTGGCCCACTCGCGTGCCTCGAACGGCACGCCCGTCCTGGCCAGCTCCTGCCCCAGGACGGCGACCAGGTTGTCGAGGTAGACGTCCTCCTGCCCCAGCTTCGGGTGGTGGATCGTCACCTTGGTCGCGCGGACGTGCTGCGCGTACTGCCGGACGAGGTCCGCCTGCCGGACGTTGCCGGGGATCAGCTGGAAGTACATCGTCGAGAGCTTCGGCAGCGACGCCTCGGTGAGCGTGGTGCCGATGGTCGGCACCCCGAGCGAACCGAGCGAGGTGATGACCTTCCTGGTCTGCTCGACGCTGCGGTCGAGCCCGATCACCCCGATGATGCTCGGATCCTTTTCCAGCAACGGGGTCAGCATCTCCGTCAGCACGTCGTGCGCGCGGTCCATCTTCGCGCCGCCGTTCGCGACCACGATGCGCAGCAACGGGCCTGAGCTCGACCTGTCGTTCTGCTGCCGCTGCTTGAGCAGCATCCCCTCCAGTTCCTCCGCCCTGGAGTGGTCGGCGTCGGGGTTGCTGTCCCGGTGGGTGAGGCTCGAGAAGTAGAGCAACGAGACGAGCGGGCGGTCGTCGTTCGAGTCGCGCAACCGTTCGGCCTCCTCGTTCTGCGCGAAGACCGCCTGCTGCGTCCACCGGAGCCGTTCGTTCGAACCGAACACCTGGCTGTCGTTGTCGCTGTAGCCCACGCATTCGGCGTGCCCGTCGACATCCATCAGCCGCGTCGACACCCCCGGCGAGACCGCTGAGCCGACTATCGAGCAGTTCGCGTCGATGTGGTTCTGCACGGCCACGAACCCCGGCAACAACAACACCGCGGCCACCGCCGCGATGATCGTCTCCAGTCGCCGCGGCCGCGCCAGCCACTTCACCGGGGCCGCCGTGAACGCGGGCGTGCCCTTCCACTTCTTCCTGTCCGGACTCGGGAACGGCAGCCTGATCATCAGGTAGCGCGCGTCCGGCGCGAGCATCTGACGCTTGCGCGGGAGCTCCTCCCGCCACGTCGCCAGCGCCTCCGCGGTCTCCTCCGGCGCGACCGGCGTGGTCCCGAGCCGCTCCGACAACGCGGGCTGCACCGAGCTCGCCGCGATCACCAGCAACGGGTCGGCCTCACCCGTCTCGTTGCGGACGTCGTTGATCAGCTCCAGCAGCTCCCAGCCGCCGTTGTCCTTCGTCACGCCGTCGAGCAGCACGGGGATGTAGGCGGTGCGGCGGAACCCGGCCCTGCGCGGCAGGAACCGGCGGCGGCGCCGGTAGGAGATCCGCAGGTCCTCCAGGAACGCGTGCACGAGCAGCAGCTTGATCTGCTCCTCGTTCTCGGACTCGCGCCTGCCCAGCGTCAGCCGCTCGGCGAACCCGAGGAACTCGATGGAGTGGTTGGGCAGCGCGAAGTTCTGCCCGCGCATGAACCACTTCGACTCGCGCGCCAGCCCTGGCACCCGCTTGCCGAGCCATCGGAAGCCGGCCTTGCTGCCGACCCACGCGACCAGCCCGAGCCCCAGCCTCGTCACGAGGTTCGGGATGAACGCGTCGACGGCCCGGTTCAGCGCCTCGCCGTTCTCCGCGGTCTTGCCGGTCCACTGCCGCAGCAGCTCGATCACGCTCGCCCGGTCGTCCCGCCCCGGCTTGCGCGGCAGCCGCTTGCTCGTGAGCCAGTCGACGAGCCGGTAGTGGTCGAACCGCGTCAGCCGCTCACTGCCGACGTGGACCTCCGCCAGCTGATAGGCCAGCACGTCCAACAACGGCAGCAGCGGCTGAGTCTCCCGCGCTTCCTTCGGCCATCTTTTGTCAACTTCGGCACCGACGGCGGACACGTCGACATAGGCGTGCGGTATTGCCGGACGTCCCTCGTCGAGCTTGTGTTCCAGCGGGTGCAGGAATGGCGTCGGGCTGGCTTCGCTCTCCAGGTAGAGCAACGGAAGTGGCTGGTCACCGACCACTTCCTCGGTCTTGCTCCGGTAGAAGAACCCGGGCCGGTCGCAAAGACCGTGAATGACCTCGAGGAGCACTCGTAAACCCGGAAAGACCGGTTCTGGCCGACTACCTGTCATCTGCACCCTCACACTCGTGCGGAAGGCAAACGACGGTAGTCGGACAGGACGAATCAGACCGGCGGTTTGGGATTATTTAGATGGAACGGACTACAGACCGAGCTCCCTGGCGATCAGCATCTTCTGGACCTCGGAGGTGCCCTCGCCGATCTCCAGGATCTTGGCGTCGCGGTAGAAGCGGCCGACCGGGTACTCGTTCATGAAGCCGTAGCCGCCGAAGATCTGCGTGGCGTCGCGCGCGTTGTCCATCGCCGCCTCGGACGACACGAGCTTCGCGATGGCCGCCTGCTTCTTGAACGGCTCGCCGCGCAGCATCCGGGACGCGGCCTCGTAGTAGGCCAGCCGCGCGGTGTGCACGCGGGCCTCCATCTCGGCGATCTTGAACTGGATCGCCTGGTACGTACCGATCTTCGCGCCGAACGTCTCCCGCTCGTGCGCGTACCGGACCGACTCGTCGACGCAGCCCTGGGCCAGGCCGACGGACAACGCGGCGATGGCGACGCGGCCCTCGTCCAGCGTCCGCAGGAACTGGGCGAAACCGCGGCCGCGGGTGCCGAGCAGGTTCGCGGCGGGCACCCGGCAGTCCTGGAACGACAGCTCGCGGGTGTCCGAGGCGGACCAGCCGACCTTGGAGTACTTCTTCGACACCGTGAAGCCCGGCGTGCCGGACGGGACGATGATCGACGAGATCTCCTTGCGGCCGTCCGGCAGCGTGCCGGTGACCGCGGCGACCGTCACCAGGCCGGTGATGTCCGTGCCGGAGTTCGTGATGAACGCCTTGGTGCCGTTGATGACCCACTCGTCACCGTCGAGGCGCGCGGTGGTCGCCAAAGCGCCCGCATCGGAGCCGGAGCCGGGCTCGGTGAGACCGAACGCGCCGAGCTTCTCGCCGGACGTGAGCGAAGGCAGCCACTCAGCCTTCTGCTCGTCGGTGCCGTACCGGTAGATCGGCATGGCGCCCAGCGACGTGGCCGCCTCCACCGTGATCGCGACGGACGAGTCGACGCGCGCGAGCTCCTCCAGCGTGATGCACAGCGCGAAGTAGTCGCCGCCCATGCCGCCGTGCTCCTCCGGGAACGGCAGGCCGAGCAGGCCCATCTGCCCCATCTTCGCGACGATCGGGTACGGGAACTCGCAGCGCTCGTAGTAGTCGCCGATGACCGGCGCCACCTCGTCGCGCGCGAACTCCTCAACGGTTTTCCGCAGGTCCTCGTACTCGCTCGGGAGCCTGAAGTCCAACATTGCTGTCACTCCTCGTGAGAGACGACGAGGGCCAGCACCTGGTCGAGTCTGACCTGCTGGCCTGCCTGAACGTTCACTTCGGCGAGCACGCCGTCGACCGGTGCGGTCACGGTGTGCTCCATCTTCATGGCCTCGACCACGAACAACGCTTGACCGGCGGTCACTTCCTCGCCCTGCTGGGCGCGGACCACCAGAACTGTTCCGGGCATCGGCGACTTCACCGGGCCACCGGAGGCGGCGGCACCTTCGGCGGCGCCGACCAGGAACTCGGCCTCGACCAACGCCCAGGAGGCGCCGTCGTGGCCCAGCCACAGCACGTCGCCGTCCCGTGCGGTCGCATACCGGCGCGAGCCGACGAGCAGGTCGCTGCCTTCCCTGCGCACGCGGGCCTTGACCGGTTCTCCAGCGCCCACAACGACTTCGTCCCCGCGCACGCGCACGTCGACGTCGTTGATCCGCCAGGTCGTCCAGGCGTGCTCACCGACGCGCCAGCCGGACAGCTGGTCCCACGGGTCGTCGCCGCGCGGGTCCAGCGACCGTTCCAGACCGGCCGCGACGTACACCTCGTCCGGGATCTCGGCCGAGGTCAGCGAGTCCAGCTTCCGTTCGACCAGACCGGTGTCCAGCGCGCCGGACCGCACGTCCTCGTCGCGCAGAAGTGCGCGCAGGAACGGGATGTTCGTCGTGACGCCGAGCAACACCATCTGCCCGAGCGCGTGATCGAGGCGCCGCAACGCTTCCTCGCGGGTGCGGCCGTGCGCGATCACCTTGGCGAGCATCGGGTCGTAGTCCGATCCGACGACAAGTCCTTCGTACAGCCCGGAATCGACGCGGACCGACGTGGGCTCGCTGAGCGCCAGCACCCGGCCACCGGTCGGCAGGAAGCCGCGCGCCGGGTCCTCGGCGTAGACGCGTGCTTCGACCGAGTGGCCCTGGAGTGAGACGTCGAGGTCCAGCGCCTCGCCGGACGCCACGCGGAGCTGCCACTCGACCAGGTCGACGCCCGTGACCATCTCGGTCACCGGGTGCTCGACCTGCAGCCGGGTGTTCATCTCCATGAAGAAGTAGTCGCCAGAGGTACCGTCCACGATGAACTCGACGGTTCCCGCACCGACGTAACCGACGGACTTCGCCGCGTCGACCGCCGCGGAACCCATCGCCTCACGCATTTCCGGCGTGAGGAACGGCGACGGTGCTTCCTCGATGATCTTCTGATGCCGCCGCTGAAGACTGCACTCGCGCTCACCGAGGTGGATGACGTTGCCGTGGGAGTCGCCGAGCACCTGGATCTCGATGTGCCGCGGGTTCGTGATGAACCGCTCGATCAGCAGCGTGTCGTCACCGAACGACCCGCGCGCCTCCCGCCGTGCCGACTCGATCGCCTCGCGCAGCGCCGATTCCTCGTGCACCAGCCGCATGCCCTTGCCGCCGCCACCAGCGGAAGGCTTGAGTAGCACCGGAAAACCGATCTCCAGGGCCGCGTCGACGATCTCGTCGTCCGACATGTTCTCGCGCGTGCGGCCCGGCACCACCGGCACGCCCGCCGCCGACACGGTCAGCTTCGCGCGGATCTTGTCGCCCATCGCGTCGATCGCCGACGCGGGCGGTCCGACGAACACGATCCCTGCCTCGGAGCAGGCAGCCGCGAACGCCGTGTTCTCGGCGAGGAAGCCGTAGCCGGGGTGGATCGCCTGCGCACCAGTGGAAACAGCGGCTTGCACGATCTTCTCGACGGAGAGGTAGCTCTCCCTGGCCGCGGCGGGCCCGATCCGCACGGCCTCGTCGGCCATCCGGACGTGCAACGCATCGGCGTCCGCGTCGGAGTACACGGCGACGGAACGAATCCCGAGCGACCGCAACGCGCGGATCACCCTGACCGCGATCTCGCCGCGGTTCGCCACCAGAACGCTGTCGAACATGATCACATCCGGAAGACGCCGTAGGAAACATCGTCGATGGGGGCGTTCGCCGCGCTGGACAAGGCAAGTCCCAGCACCGTGCGGGTGTCACGCGGGTCGATCACGCCGTCGTCCCACAGCCGCGCGGTCGAGTAGTACGGGTTGCCCTGGTCCTCGTACTGCTGGCGGATCGGCGCCTTGAACGCCTCCTCGTCCTCCGCGGACCACTCGTCACCGAGCTGGTCGCGGCGAACCGTCGCCAGCACCGAAGCCGCCTGCTCGCCGCCCATCACGGAGATCCGCGCGTTCGGCCACATCCACAGGAACCGCGGCGAGTACGCCCGGCCGCACATCGAGTAGTTGCCGGCGCCGAAGCTGCCACCGATGATCACGGTGAACTTCGGGACGCGGGCACACGCCACCGCGGTCACCATCTTGGCGCCGTGCTTGGCGATGCCGCCCGCCTCGTACTCGCGGCCGACCATGAACCCGGTGATGTTCTGCAGGAACACCAGCGGGATGGATCGCTTGTCGCACAACTGGATGAAGTGCGCGCCCTTCACCGCCGACTCGCCGAACAGGATGCCGTTGTTGGCGACGATCCCGACCGGGTGGCCGTGAATGCGCGCGAAACCCGTGACGAGCGTCTGCCCGTACTCCTTCTTGAACTCCTGGAACTTCGAGCCGTCCACGACCCGCGCGATCACCTCGCGCACGTCGTAGGGCGTCCGGGAATCCGTCGGCACCACGCCGTACAGGTCGCTCTGTTCCGCAGGAGCCTCGACGGGCGCGACGTCCCACGGCCGTTGCACGCGCGGGCCGAGCGTCGAGATGATCGAGCGGACCATCCTCAACGCGTGCGCGTCGTTCTCCGCCAGGTGGTCGGTGACGCCGGACGTGCGCGAGTGCAGGTCGCCGCCGCCGAGGTCCTCAGCGCTGACGACCTCACCGGTCGCGGCCTTCACCAGCGGCGGACCACCGAGGAAGATCGTGCCCTGGTTCCTGACGATGATCGCCTCGTCGCTCATCGCCGGCACGTACGCGCCACCGGCGGTGCACGACCCGAGGACGGCAGCGATCTGCGGAATGCCCTTCGCGGACATCGTGGCCTGGTTGAAGAAGATCCGGCCGAAGTGCTCGCGGTCCGGGAACACGTCGTCCTGCTTCGGCAGGAACGCGCCGCCGCTGTCGACCAGGTAGATGCACGGCAAGTTGTTCTGCAGCGCCACTTCCTGCGCGCGCAGGTGCTTCTTGACCGTGATCGGGTAGTAGGTGCCGCCCTTGACCGTGGCGTCGTTCGCGACGATCACGCACTCACGGCCGGACACCCGCCCAACGCCGGTGATGATGCCCGCGGCCGGTGCGTCGTCGCCGTACATGCCGTTCGCGGCCAGCGGCGACAGCTCCAGGAACGGCGAGCCGGGGTCGACCAGCGTGTCCACGCGCTCCCGCGGCAGCAACTTGCCGCGGTCGACGTGCCGCTGACGTGCCTTCTCAGGACCGCCCAGAGCGGCGGTGGCGAGCTTGCCGCGCAGCTCGTCGACGAGCGCGGTGTGCTCCTTGGCGTAGCGGTCCGATGGCTCGGCGGCGCTGCGCAGGACCGGTGCGTCCATGCTCCCCAGACCTCAGGTTAGCGGGCGTTAACTTCCTCATGTTAGCGCCCGCTAACCTAGCGGTCCACCGGAACAGGTGGAGAGTGACCAGAAGCCAGGTCAGGGCCTGTTTCAGACACTCTCACGTTCCGGAATCAACCTAGCCGATGACCGACCGCAGAGCGGGCAGGTAGCCGCTCTGGTGACCACCCCGGTTCGGGTGGTACGACTCCTCGACCGGCCAGCTCAGGCTGTTCAGCCACCAGCTCGACGAGCAGATCTCGTGCCCGGTGAACGCCCCGCGCACGTCGACGTAGGTGAACCCGGCCGCACCCGCCCGTGCACTGATGGCGTTGTGCAGCGCGTCGGAACCCGAGTTGATCGCGGCGCGCTTGGTGTCGCTCAGGCCGACGTTGCACGAGCCGGGCACCTTGTAGATGCGCGGGTAGCCGAGCACGACCACGCGCGCCGACGGGGACTTCGACCTGATCGTGCCGTAGACGTTGGTGAGCAGTCCGGGAAGCGTGTTCGCGATGTAGGTCTTGGACTGGTTCACCCGGTTGGTGCAGTCCTGGTCCGAGCCGAAGGTGCACGTGGTGATGACATCGGTGAAGCCGGCGTCGTTGCCGCCGACCTGCACGGTGACCAGGTTCGTGCTCGTCGTGACCGCGGCCGCCTGACTGATGACGTCACCCGTTCGGGCGCCGGAGCAGGCGACGGACTTGAAGCTCGCGGGTGCCGTCGCCGCCGCCCACAGGGCCGGATAGGCGAGCGGACCGCGCTTGCAGCTGCCGGTGGAACCGTCATAACTGCCGGTCCCGAGCCCGGAGGCGTAGGAATCGCCGAGCGCGACGTAGTTGACGGGGGCGGCGCTCGCGGGGTTGGCGAGCGCGATGACTGCCGCGGCGGCGGTGACCACCGAGGCGATGAGGTGAGCAGGACGCATCGAAGACTCCCGAAGGGGCCGCAGGGATGTGATGCATTGCACGCCAATGGTTACTTACGAGTAAGACCCGTGTGAAGTATTCGTCAATAGTCAACAATCAGGGCTTGTACCTGCGCAGATTCCACCCATCGGACGACTAAGTGAACGGCTGCTAACCTCCACACGTGGCCGAGAAACCCTCACGTCGGGACCAGATCCTCAACGCCGCGGCGGAACTCTTCGCGCGGCACGGCTTCCACGGCGTGGGCATCGACGACATCGGTGCGGCCGTAGGCATCTCCGGCCCAGCCCTGTACCGGCACTTCCGCAGCAAGGACGCGATGCTCGGCGAGATGCTGACGTCGATCTCCGAACGGCTGCTGGACGGCGGCCAGTCCCGCGTCGACGCGGCCACGAGCCCAGAAGAGGCGTTGCGGGAACTGATCGGCTGGCACGTCGACTTCGCGCTGGACGACCCGGCGCTCATCACCGTGCAGATGCGGAACCTCGCCAACCTCACCGACCCGGACCGCCGGCGCGTGCGGGCGTTGCAGCGCCGCTACGTCGAGGTGTGGGTCGAGACGATCCGGCGGACCGTGCCGGACTTCGACGAGCCGACCGCGCGGGCGGCGGCGCACGCGGTGTTCGGGCTGATCAACTCGACCCCGCACAGCGCACATCTCGACCGCGACCAGATGGCCGCGTTGCTGTCCCGGATGGCGCTCGCGTCGCTCACTCCGGCCGTCGTGACCTCGTCAACCTCTCGGCTCTGAAGGGCAGAGCTCGCGCTCGACCCCTTCAAGCCAAGTCGCGTTCCTCGTCCACCACCGGCTGTGGTGTGCGGGCCGCATCTACCAACGACTCAGGCAGCCGTCGGTAAGGGCACGTTGACAAATACCCACGCACGCCGTGCCCGATCACGGATGTTCACGGCGGCGACGACGTCGGCGGATCCAGCGAGACCGCACCGACGACAACAGAACCAGTCCCTGGTGGGTCGGTTCGAACGGGACGTGTGCTTGCACCTCGAGCACATCTGCGAGGTGTAGCGCGCGTCAACCAGCAGCACAGGCACACCGGCACGGCGGGCTTTGTAGGTGATGTGCCGTTCGAGCTGGTGAAACGACCACGAAGACTGGGTGGCTCGCTGGTGCCGTCGAACCGTGACCCGGTCGCGGATGCCCCGCAGTTCTTCCAGGGCGATACCCGCGGCCGGTGCGTTCGGCAACAGCCACAATCTTCTTGGCGATCGTGTGGTTGATGTGGGCGGCATGGCGAGCCTCCCGGCGAGTCCGTTGCTTCAAGCGTCTGGTCGCGGACTTCGTTCGCTTGGCCTGCAACTCGGCACGTTTCCGCGCGTGCCAGCGGCGATTGCGCTGCAAGCGGCGGCCCTGGAAGTTGTCCAGATCGCTGGTGGTGGCCAGGTTGGTGATACCGCGATCGACACCGATCCAATCGGTCGGCTCGAACTGCGGCTTCTCCGGGATCTCGCAGGTGACGAGCAGGAACCACATGCCGTCCCGGAAAACGAGGTCCGACTCGCCCTGACGATGTTCTCGCAAGGTCGCGAGCTGGCCGGGCGAGCCCGTGAACGGGATGTTCTTCAACCGGCCCGCCGTGGTCCAGATGCTCACGGCCCGCACGTCGAGTTGCCACGACAAGCACCGATCGTCAAACGGCTGCGCTGCGTGGTCACGGAACACGATCGACTTCGAGCAGGCTTTGCTCCGGCGCACGGACCTCTCGCCGCCGAGGTTGCCCATGCGGATGTTCGCACCCAGAGCGGTGTAGGCGTCGACGACTTTCTTCACCACTCGCACCGCGGGCTGCGCCGACAGACCGAACCGATCCTTGATCTCGTGGTAGCAGAGTTTCTGCAACTCGTTGCGAGACTTCACGTTCCGCTCGAACGCCACCCGCGAGACGAAGTCCGCCGCCCTGTTGCAGGCATGCAGGGTCGCCGCCAACGCCGACGCATGCTCTCGCGTCGGCAGCAGCTTCACCTGCACCACCAGTTTCACGCAGATGACCGTACCGAACACATGTTCGGGCACTTTCCCCGCCGCAGCTTCCTCCCCTGTCGGCGACGAGCAGGCATCCACCGGCCGCCCACCAGGCCAACTGGCGATCAGCCGAGACCCTTCCGTAACCTTGCCCGACAATGGGCGCGCGCAAACTCCTCCTCCGGCTTCCGGCCTGGTTCCGGTTCACGGTGATCGCCGTTGCCGTGTTCGTGCTCGGGGTGATCGCCTCGAGACCGGCCAACGGGGACAACGGGGTGCCGCCGAGCACTGACGTGATCGCCGCCGCGAACGCCGTGCACGCGTTCACGGCGCCGTCGGCGACGCACGATCCGTACGTGAACCTGCCTTCGGACTTCGCGAAGGAGATGGGCCGCGACCCCAAGACGGTGACGGCGCCGGACGGGACGTTGCGGGTCGTCGACGCCTCCGGTGGCTGCTCCGGGCCGGCCGGTGACACCGAGTGGGACTTCAGCACCGGGTGCCGGGCGCACGACCTGGGCTACGACCTGTTGCGCTATGCGGAACACAAGGGCGACCCGCTCGGGCAGGACGCGCGCAAGGCGTTGGACGATCGGCTCACGACCGACCTGCACGCGCAGTGCCGGCTGAACCCGCGGGGCGCCGAGCAGACCTGTCACGTGGTCGCCGCGACCTACGCGTTCGGGCTGAAGTTCAACTCGTGGCGGCAGCGGTGGGGGCCGCCGGGCCACGAGCCCGTGGTGGCGTGGGCGTTCGGCAGTGCGATCGTGGTGTTCCTCCTGCTGGCGCGCCTGCACGGGCGGCGGCGCGACGACATTCCGCGTACGGCCAGTGCGAACTCGCTGCCGCTGGAGCTGGCGCACGCCAAGCAGGACCGGTACGCGACGTTCCTGCGACTCTTCAGCCTCACCCTCCTCGTGCTCGGTGAGACCGTGGCGATGCTGGCTCATCTGCGCGGCTTCGGCACGTCGTGGTTGTGGGCGTTGCAGGCGGTGCCGTTGTTCTTCTTCGCCGGCGGGCACGCGAACCTGCGCAGCTGGCAGGCGCACGAGGGCGGCTTCGGCTGCTGGGTGTCGAGCCGGACGTCGTGGCTGCTGCGGCCCGTGCTGGCGTTCGTGCTGTTGTGGGTGGTGTTGTTCGCGGCGTTGAACCTGATGGACGTCAAGGTCGACGCGTACAGCCGCCTGATCACGCATCCGTTGTGGTTCCTCGGGGTCTATCTGCTCGCGGTGGCGGCCACGCCCGCCGCCGCGTGGCTGCACGAGCACTTCCGCCGCACCACGCCGTTCGTGCTGGTGCTGGTGACGCTCGGCGTCGAGGTCGCGCGCACGTCGACGGACTGGAAGACCGGCGGGTACGCGAACCTGATCGTCGGCGCGTTGCTGATGCAGCAGATCGGGTTCTTCTACGCGGACGGCTCGCTGACGAGCCTGAGCCGCAGGACGCTGGCCGCGATGGGCGCGATCACGTTGCCCGCGCTGGTGTTCTTCAGCGACTACCCCCGCTCGATGATGGTGCTCGGGGTGGCGCAGGTGTGCCTGGCCCTGCTGGCGCGCGGGCGGGTCACCGCGTGGCTGGAGGGCCGTTCCTGGCACGTCGTGAACTTCGCGCGCCGGGCTCCGATGACGGTGTACCTGGCGTATCTGGCCGGTGTGGGTGCGCTGGTCGGGTTGCTCGGGCTGACGCAGGCGCCGATCTGGTTGGTGCTCGGGCTGGTGCCGCTGGTCCTGGTGTTCCACCGGTTCGAGCGGCGCCTGGTCAAGTCCCCCAAGCTCGCGCACGAGTCGCACCGGACCAGGCTCGCGACCGGCATGGGCGTGGTGTTCGGGACGCTCGGCGTGCTCGGGTTCGTGGTGAGCGGGTTCCTCGGCGACGGGGTGCTGGTGCTGCTGCCGGTCGACCCGCTGCAGAACCTCATCCACCTCCTGCTCGGCTGGTACCTGATCCACACCGCCCGCACCGGCAGCTGCGACACCCGGTTGCCGTGGTTGCTCACGGCGCTGGCGTGCGTTCCGCCGATGCTGGCGCTGGAGCCTGCTCCCGCGGTGGTGGTGCTGCACTTCGCGGCGATCGGCCTTGCAGTGCTCGGAGCCATCCCCAGGTCACGGCCACGCACACCGGCAGCCACAGCAGTCGTTGCCACACCCAGCCAGGGTGATCTGGTGGCTGCTGGAGCCCCGGTAACGGTCCCCACGCGCTGAGCGCCAGCGTCACGGTGATCAGCGCGCTCTGGTGCGTCAGGAAGATCCCGAGTGCTCGTTTGTTCAGCCACAGCACGGGTTTCGTCGTGCCGATCCTGGTCAGCAGCGGCGCGATCGTGAGCACCAGGCCGATCTGGGCGAACGCCAGCGCCAGCGTCGCGTAGTTCGGCGGGTTCAGGTTCGAGACGGCCGCGCCCGGGATGCCGACGGCCGCCGTCGGGTAGCCGCCGAACTGCGTGAGCAACGCGTACCCGAGCACGCCGAGGACCAGCAGCGGCGGACCGGGAATTCTCCTGCGCGCCAACGAGTGCCCGAGCTGCCAGGCCGCCCACCACACCGCGTACGGGACCACCAGCACCAGCGCGATCGGGACGAGCACACCCCACGAGTACTCGTCCAGTTTGCGCACCAACGGTTTCAGCGCCAGCAGCACCAGGTAGACGACGATGAACCACAACGGCGTCGTGACCAGGAACCCGATGTTGTAGGCGGTGCCCTGGTCGACACCGCGCATCGACAGTCCGAAGAGGACAGCGGTCCACGCGGCGAGCATCAGCGACGTCGGCACGGCGAGCTGCTTCAGCCTGACGAGGAACGGAGTCTGCGAGTGAGCGGCCGCATAACCACCCACGAAGAAGAACAGGCCGAGTGCCTGCAACACCCAGGAAACCGGTGTCAGCTCAGGTAAGTGCTTGAGCGGACTGTCGATGTACATGCCGGTCGGCGTGTCCACCAACGAGGTTACGAGCCAATGGCCGAGCACGACCGCGACGACGGCGATCGCACGAACGGCGTCGATGAACGGATTCCTCACAGCGTCTCCCCCGAACCCGAAGCAATCCGGACGAGCGCGCTCAATGTCTCGCTGCCCGGCTCGTAATAGGTGTCGTGCTTGCCGCCCTCGAACCGCAGCACGGTGGCGCCGAAGCCGTCCGACGTGGGATCGGTGCCGTGCCCGAGGTCGAACAGCCGGACGTTGGGCACGAACCGCATCCAGTCACCGCCGGCCCGGATCGCCCAGACTTTGGCGCCGGTCCCCAGTTCCGACACCGAATTCGCCCGCACGCCAGGACTTCCGGTGAACACGATGTCGGCCACGTCCAGCTCGTGCGCCGCCAGCGACACCACGATGGAGCCGTAGCTGTGCCCGAAGACGTGGATACGTGCGTTGGTGTGCAAGGCACGCACGAACTCCACCAACGCGGTGGCTCCTTGGCGCGCCAGACCACCGGTCGCCGCGTCCACGCCGAGACCCTGCGGCGTGCGGTACCCGAGCCACGCGATCACCGCGAGGTCGTCGCGGTGGGCCTGCTCGTACAGGTTGGTCGCCATCCGCCCGACGGTCCGGTCGAATCGGTCGACGTCCACGTCGGAGCCCGGCACGACGACCACGACGTCACGGGCGGTGGCGAGGTCACCGACGATCGCGACCCGGCGGGCGACGTCGGCACGCCACTCGGCGATCGACGGCGCGACCGACGGAACGGCGATCAGCAGGAGGAACAACACGGCTCGGCGCATGAACCGAAACTAGGAAGACCACACTCTCGCGATCATCCCTCTGACGTGCCGTTTTAACCCTGCTACCCCGGTACTACGAGCCCGGTCTCGTACGCCGCGATGACGGCCTGGGCGCGGTCGCGGAGCCCGAGTTTCGTGAGGACCCGACTCACGTGCGTCTTGACGGTCTGCTCGGCGAGCACCAGATGCGCGGCGATCTCGACGTTCGACATGCCCTGCGCGACCAGCACGAGGATCTCGGTCTCGCGTTCGGTCAGGACGTTCAACCTGGCCGGCCGGATGCGTTCGGTGCGGCGGGACTTCACGAAGTCCTCGATCAGGCGTTTGGTGATGGACGGCGCCAGCAGCGCTTCCCCTGCTGCGACCACGCGCACGGCGTTGAGCAGCTCACGGGCGGGCGCGTGCTTGAGCAGGAACCCGCTCGCACCGGCCTGCAACGCCTCGTAGACGTAGTCGTCCAGGTCGAACGTGGTCAGCACGAGGACCTTGGTCTCCACCGAACCGTCCAGCAGCAGCCTGGTCGCGGTGAGACCGTCCATCTCCGGCATGCGCACGTCCATCAGCACGACGTCCGGTTTGACGTTGCGCGCGAGTGCGACGCCCTCGACGCCGTTGCCCGCGGCGCCGATCACCTCGATGTCCTCCTGCGCGTTGAGCAGCGCGGAGAAGCCCTCGCGCACCATCTCCTGGTCGTCCACCACGACCACCCTGATCACTTGTCCCCCAACGGAATTCTCGCCCGCACCAGGAAGCCGCCGCTCTCGGTCGCCTTCACGGTCAGCGTGCCACCGTGCACAGCGACGCGTTCGCGCATGCCCACCAGGCCCTGCCCACTACCCCCGCCCATGGACGGTCCCCCGGCGGTGTTGATCACCAGCACGTCCAGCTGGCCCTCGTTCTTGTGCACGTGGACGGACGCCTTCGAGCCGGGCGCGTGCCTGGTGGCGTTCGTGAGCGCCTCCTGGACGATCCGGTACGCGGTGAGCCCGACCGCCTCCGGGACGTCGTCCACGTCGACCTCGGCCTCGTCACCGGGCCGCGCGAGCTCGGGGATGCGGCTGATGCCCGGCTGCGGTTCGCGTTCCGGCTCGTGGCCGTTCGTCCTGAGCACGCCGAGCAGCCGTTGCATGTCGGTGATGGCTTCCCTGGCGGCCTGGCCGAGTTCCGCGAACTCCTTCTCGGCCTCGTCGTTCAGTCCTTTGAGGCGGTAGGGCGCGGTCTCACACCTCACGACCACCATCGACATGTGGTGCGCCACGACGTCGTGCATCTCGCGCGCGATGCGAGCACGTTCCTCGAGAGCTGCTTTGGCGGCCCGCTCTTGTTCGAGGTCCAGTTCCGCCCGTCCACGCGAGCCGAACATGTACACGGCGGCCGCGATGATGGGCACGAAGAGTGCGAGGTCGGCGCGCTGCGGCTCGGACAGCGCCACCAGCACCATGCTGATCAACGTGGCCGTGATCACGATTCCGCGCGAGTAGAAGGCGGCGACCGCGATGAGAAGCGGCACCGTCGTCCAGTACTGGAAGTCCGGGACGACGTCCCCCACCGCGAAGAACCCGACGAAGTAGAACCCGGCTGCCGCCACCCGCCACGCGTACAGCGGCGAGCGGATCAGCAGCACGTACGGGATGATCGTGACGAAGAAGATGAGCACCCACCAGCCGTCACCGCGGTCTGGTGCGCCGGGCGGGAGCACGCGGTCCACGTAGTCCACGCTGCCGATGATCGCCCAGACGAGCCCGTAGATGATCAACGCGGCGAACGCGGGAACGCGGAACCGGCCGAGCACTTTCGTGAGCACTCGGGTGCGATCAGGACCGAGGACGGTGCGGTACAGCGCTTGGAACACCAGCCGATGCTAGGTGGATTCGCTGAATCACACATTGACCTGCGGAGTGACATACCCCGGTAGCACTCTGATCAAGATGGGGCATTGCGAATGCGTGACACCGCGCGGTAGGCAGTACCTGTGAAACCACCGCAGGATCCAGATCGCTGGGCACGGCTGACCGCCGTGGCCGGCGAGGCGCTGGCTGCCGCCAGGGCCGGTGAGGACGCTGTGGCGGTGGACCTCGTGACCGGTTACCTCAGCGGGTCGCCAGAGGGCAACGAGGAGATCCGTGAGCTGGTGCTCCTGCTGTTCGCCGAGTGCAGCAGCATGGTCGGCGCGCTCGGTTCCGGCGGTGCCACGCCGGTGAAGATGCAGGTCTTCGACGAGGAGGGCCGCGAGGTCCAGATCGACGACGCCGACCCGCCCGTGCGCACCGCGATCAGGGCGTTGCTGGCCGAGGTGCACGGAGATCAGGACGCGGCGGCGGAGCAGATCGAGATCGCCCTGGCCAACGGGGCACCGCAGGAGCTCGCGACGGTCGTTTTACAAGCCCTGCGGTGGACCCTGAAGCTGGCGATCGAGTGCGAGACGCGCGACCTGCCCGTCGCGCCGTGGATCACCGCGTCGCTGGACGACCAACCCTGACGTGCAACAGGGCGTCCACGCCGGCCAGCAGGTGCTGGTCGAGCGGGAAGTAGGCCATCGCGAGCATCGGGTCGGCACCCGTGTCGGTGCGGGACGGGCCGACCGGCTTGTCCTTCGTCATCCCCCAGGTCGTGAACCGGCTCTGCAACTGGCCTTCGAGGGTGGCTTTGTCCGGTTCGCCCAGCCCGATCGAGTCGTTGCGGCCGAGCGTGCCGCCGATGACCGTGTACTGGTCACCGAGGATCGGCGCCACGAGCGCGCCGGCGGAGAACCACTCGATCCGCTCGCCGGCCATCTCCATCGAACTGTTCGTGCGCTGCAGGTGGGCGTTGTGCGCGAACACGAACGTCGGCCCCTTTCGCGCCTCGATCCGGCGAATCGCCAGCAGGTTGCGGGCCATCACGCCGTCCCGCATCTGACACAGACGGTTGAGCCGCACCCCCAACGGGTTCGGCTCGGCACACTCCCAGTGGTACTGAAGCAGGCTCAGTGCGGCCGTCAGATGGGTTTCCGCACGCGTCCAGGCCTCGTCGGTGGTCTTGCGGGCGTGCAGCCGCTTGAGCATCCCCGTGCCGATCTCACGCAGCCTGACGGCCTCTTCGGACTGACCGGGTGACTTGGTCAGGTCCAGAACGGCCTCGTCCCGGCCCCACTTCTCGTCGTCGATCGTGAGATCCACGTCCTCGCCCAGGTAGTCGCGGGCGTGTTCGAGGTAGGGCCGCGGGCTGGGCGCGCTGGTCGTCTCGGTCTGGAAGTCGAAGCCGTAGAACGAGAGACGCTCCTCGGCCGGCTTGCCCGCGTTGTACTCGCGCATCCACGCGACCAGCTCGCGGTTGGCCGGCCACTGCCCGAAGTTGTGGGAGAAGCCGTCCTTCATGACCGCGTCGAGGTCGCCGGGGCCGCCCTGGACGTAGTCGTCGACCAGAAGTCCCCTGATCCGGCAGGTCTCCAGGGCGATCGAACGGAAGCCCTGCGCGGCCAGCTGCTCGAACAGCTCGTTGCGGACCCAGGTGTGAGCGTGCTCGAGGTGCGTCGGCTCGCCGAACGCCAAGAGCTCGGTGAAGGGACTGATGAACTCGCGAATGTCCTGGCTCATGTGGTTCAACCGTAACATTGAAACCTCTATTGAGCCTTTCGCGCGATTCCAGCCGTTGAGTGCCTCTAAAGTCTCAACCGTGCGACCAGCCGACCTCGCTCGTGAACACGGTATCTCGACCCAGGCCGTGCGCAACTACGAGCAATCCGGGTTCATCCCGCCTGCCGACCGCACCCCGTCCGACTACCGCGTCTACACCCCGGTGCACGCCGCCGCCCTGCGCGCGTTCCTCGCACTGATCCCGGCCTTCGGGCACGCTCGCGCCGGCCAGATCATGAACTCGATTCACGCCGACTCGCTCGACGACGTCCTGCTGACCATCGACCGCGGCCACGAGCAACTCCTCCGCGACCGCGAGACCCTCGATTCGGTCAGCCGCGCGGTGCACGACCTGACCGACTTCGAACCGGTCCTGGAACCCCGCACGATCGGCGAGCTGGCCCGCCGCCTGGACGTCACCCCGGCGACGCTGCGCGCGTGGGAGGAAGCCGGAATCCTCACGCCGGACCGCGAGTCCACCGGCTACCGCGTGTTCCGCGCCGAGGACGTCCGCGACGCCGAACTGGCCCACCTGCTGCGGCGTGGCGGCTACCCGTTGGCCCGAATCGCCTTGGTAGTGCAGCAAATCCGCACGGCCGGCGGCACCGACACGCTGAGCGCGGCCCTCACCGACTGGCGCCGCCGCCTCACCCGGCAAGGCCTGGCCATGCTGGCCGCCTCCGCACGCCTCAACGACTACCTGAATGCGCGGGCACCAACTCCCTGACCAGCGCACCGACCTGGTCGCTCTCGATCAGGAACGCGTCGTGCCCGTACGGCGAGGCGATCACTCGCAGGTCATCAGCACCAGGAATACCCGCCGCCAGTTCTCTCTGCTGCGCCAACGGATAAAGCCGATCCGAGTCCACCCCGGCCACCAACGCCCGCGCCCGCACCCGCCGCAGCGCCGCCTTGACCCCACCCCGCCCACGCCCGACGTCGTGCGAGTTCATCGCCTCCGTCAACGTGACATAGCTGGCCGCGTCGAACCTCCGCGTGAGCTTCGCTGCATGGTGGTCCAAATAGGACTCGACCTCGAACCGCCCGTCCTCCTGCCGGTCCCTCCCGAACCGGGCCTGCAACTCCTGCTCACTGCGATAACTGAGGTGCGCGATCCGCCGCGCGATCCCCAGCCCCTCCGCCGGACTGGCCTTGATCGCATGCACCTGAGCCGACGCCAGCCCGATCTGCTCGGCCGACGCCGCCGCAGTCGTTGCCAGCAGCAACAACGACTCGACCCGATCAGGCTGGCCCACCGCCCACTCGACGGCCCGCATCCCGCCCATCGACCCGCCCAGCACGGCGGCCCACCGCTCGATCCCGAGGAAGTTCGCGAGGTGAACCTCGGCCGCCACCTGATCTCTGATGGTGATGTCCGGAAACGCCGGGTACTGCCAGGGCCCGGTGCTCCCCTGACACCCACCCAGCACGTTGGGCGCCACCACGAAGAACCCGTCGAGCGGCTTCCCATGCCCCACCAGGGAATCCCACCAGCCCGGCGTGGGGTGACCCGGCTCCACGCCCCCGGCGACATGGCTGTCCCCGGTGAGGGCATGGAGCACGAGCACCGCGTTGGAGGCCTCCGCGTTCAAGGTCCCCCACGTCTCATACGCGAGCTGGAAACCCGGCAGTCCCCCGAACGGCGCGGCGTGACTGAACCACCTCCGCCGCCCGTTCGGATCTCCGAACCGCCAGCCGCCCACTACAACGCGGACTTCGCCGCGGTGAAGCCCGCCTCGAGGTCGGCTTTGAGGTCCTCCAGCCCTTCCAGCCCCACCGACAACCGCACGAGCCCAGGCGAAACACCCGTGACGAGCTGCTCCTCAGGCGTCAACTGGCTGTGCGTGGTCGAAGCCGGGTGCACGATCAACGACCGCACATCCCCGATGTTCACCAGCTGGCTGAACAAACTCGTCCCGTCGACGAACGCCCGCCCGGCCTCGACCCCGCCCCTCAACTCGAAGCTCACCACCGCACCCGCCCCCTTCGGCAGGTACTTCCGCGCGGCAGCGTGGAACGGCGACGACTCCAGCCCGGCGTAGTGGACCTTCTCGACCTCGTCCCGCTCCTCCAACCAGGCCGCAAGCGCTTGCGCGTTCTCCACGTGCCGCTCGATGCGCAGCGACAACGTCTCAATCCCCTGAATCACCAGGAAGCTCGTCAACGGCGCGATAGCCGCCCCCGTGTCCCGCAACCCCTGCACCCGCAACTTGGCAGCGAACGCTCCATGCCCCAGCACCGGCCAGTACCGCAGCCCGTTGTAGCTGGGATCCGGCTCGTGGAAGTCCGGGAACTTGTCAGCCCCGTACTCGAACTTCCCACCGTCCACCACCACACCGGCGATGGCCGTCCCGTGCCCTCCGAGATACTTGGTCGCCGAGTGGATGACGATGTCCGCACCGTGCTCCAGCGGCTTGAGCAGGTACGGCGTAGGAACCGTGTTGTCGACGATCAGCGGCACGCCGTTCTCGTGCGCCACCGCCGCAACGCCCTCGATGTCCAGCACATGGCTGCGCGGGTTGGCCAGCGACTCCCCGAAGAACAACTTGGTGTTGGGCCGCACCGCCGCCCGCCAAGCCTCCAGGTCATCGGGATCGTCCACAAACGACACCTCGATGCCCAGCTTGGGCAACGTGTAGTGGAACAGGTTGTACGTACCGCCATACAGCGACGCACTGGAAACCAGGTGATCCCCGACCTTCGCCAGGTTCAGAATCGCAGCCGTCTCAGCCGCCTGCCCAGAAGCGAACGCAACCGCCGCCACACCACCCTCGAGCGCGGCCACCCGCTGCTCCAGCACGTCCTGCGTGGGATTGTTGATCCGCGTGTAGATGTTCCCAGGCTCAGCCAACGCAAAAAGATCCGCGCCGTGCTGCGTGTCCCGAAAAACGTACGAAGTCGTCTGGTAGATCGGCGTGGCACGAGCACCAGTGGCCGGATCGGGCGCAGCGCCCGCGTGAATCTGCGTCGTCTCAAAGGACCAGGACATGGCTGTGCTCCGTCTGTTCGCCGTTCGGGGGAGAGTCAGATCAACGCGAGCAACAACAAGCCATGCTGGTGACGCGCACGTAGTCAACGTGGCGTCGGCTAACCAGCGGCATGGTCATAACCCAAAACGGTAGGGCCCCACCGACCGCTCCAACACCCCGTCCATCAGGTGAGACCGCCTAGTCTGATCTCATGCGCACAGCTCTGGTCGGCTACGGACTAGGTGGGGCGGCCTTCCACGCCCCGTTCATCGAGGCAACCCCAGGCCTAACCCTGGCGGCAGTCGTAACCTCGAACCCAGCCCGCCAAGCCGAGGTGGCCGAGCGCTACCCCAACGCCCGCCTCCTGTCCACTCTGGACGAAGTCTGGGCCAACAACTTCGACCTGGTGGTAATCACCACCCCAAACCGCTTCCACGCCACCCACGCCCGCCAGGTCCTGGAACACGGCCTCAACGTGGTGGTCGACAAGCCTTTCGCCGCCTCAGCCGCCGAAGCCAGAGCCCTGGCCTCAATAGCCTCCTCCAAAGGCCTGATGCTCGTCCCGTTCCACAACCGCCGCTGGGACGGCGACTTCCTGACCGTCCAAAACCTTTTGTCCACCAACGCCCTGGGCCAAGTCCACCGCTTCGAATCCCGCTTCGAGCGCTACCGCCCAGAAATCAAGTCGTCCTGGAAAGAATCCGGCGACCCAGCCGACCTGGGCAGCATCCTCTTCGACCTGGGCACCCACCTGGTAGACCAGTCCGTAGCCCTCTTCGGCCGCCCACTCTCAGTCCACGCCGAAATAGCCACAGTCCGCCCAGGCGCCAAGGCAGACGACGACATCTTCCTCTCCCTGACCCACGAAAACGGCGTCCGCTCCCACCTCTGGATGAGCGCCCTGGCCGCCGACCAAGGCCCCCGCTTCCGCGTTCTGGGCCACGACGCCGCCTACGTCAAATACGGCATGGACCCCCAAGAAGAACGCCTAAAAGCAGGCGAAACCCCAGCAACCCCAGGCTGGGGCGAAGAACCAGAACAATCCTGGGGCACCCTAAACGGCCGCCCACACCGCACAGAACCAGGCGCCTACCAGGACTTCTACGCCCAGGTAGCCACCGGCACAGCCCCAGTCTCCCCCCAAGACGCAGTAACGGGCCTAGAAGTAATCGAAGCAGCCAAACACTCCTCCACCACAGGCGAATCAGTCCGCCTCTAACCACGCCGATGCCGCAGGCGAGGCGACCCGAAGGCGAAGCCGAGGTGTCCTTGGCTTGTAACAGCGCTCCGGGTGGGGTCCCGTCACGAGTCGTGCCTCAGCACTTGCTGCAACCAGGCAGGGGTGTCAACTCGACACGCTTTTCGTCGAGTTGACACC
>NZ_JBSGXZ010000024.1:81315-129667 GCF_053610285.1 Lentzea sp. NPDC054927 | reverse complement strand
TGTCCGATGTGGACACGCCCCGCTCGCCGGAACCGGTTGTCAGACGGTGACTCCACCGCCGACCGCGGTCGACGCGTGGCCGAGCTGGACCTGCCCGGCGGCGTCGTCGTCGGTCTTGATGACCTTCTTGTTGCGGCGGTTGCGCTTCTCGAGGTACGTCGCGAGCCACGAGAGCAGCAGGCACAGTCCGATGTAGATCAGGGCGACCACGATCATCACCGAGATCATCGGACGGCCGAAGCTGGGCGCGTCACCACCGATGCGGGTACCCCACCTCAGCAGCTCCTCGTAGGTGATGAGGAAGCCCAGCGCGGTGTCCTTCAGCAGCACGACGAGCTGGCTGATGATGGTCGGCAGCATCGCCCGCAACGCCTGCGGCAGCAGCACGAACGTCATCACCTGCGTCTTGCGCATGCCCAGCGCGTACGCCGCCTCGCTCTGCCCCTTCGGCAACGAGTTGATGCCCGCGCGGAAGATCTCGGCGAGCACCGAGCCGTTGTAGAGCATGAGGCTCAGCACGACAGCCGTGAACGCGGTCAGCTTCACGCCGGCCACGGGAAGGCCGTAGTAGAAGAAGAACATCATGATCACGAGCGGGATCGCGCGGAAGATCTCGACGATCACGGCCGCGGGAGCGCGCACCCACGCGTGGTCCGACAGCCGGGCGGCTGCGAAGAGCGCACCGAACGTGAGCGCGAGGATCGCACCGGCGGCGAACGCGCTGAGCGTGTTGCCGATCGCCTCGACCAGGGAGAGCTGGATCTGCTTGTAGTTGATCCAGTCGAGCCTGCGGGAGGAGAACTGGTCCGTGGCGATGAAGCGCATCACCGCGTACACCACGCCCGCGAGCACCGCCGCGATGCCGATGACGGCCATCATCTTGTGACGTGTGCGGGCCTTCGGGCCGGGGACGTCGAACAGCACCATGCTCATCGGGCCACACTCCACCGCTTCTCGAAGAGCTGCTGCGCGTACGTCAGCGGCATGACCAGGATGACGAACCCGAGCGCCACCCACAGGAGTCCGAACAGGACGTTCTCACCCTGCTCCGACAGCAGTTCGCGGATGTTGCCCGCCTGGACGACGCCGAAGCCCGAGGCGACGGTCGTGTTCTTCAGCAACGCGATCATGGTGCTCGTCATGGGCGGCACGACCGAGCGCAACGCCTGCGGCAGCACGATGTTGCCCAGCATCTGCGTGAACGTGAGACCCAGGGCGCGGGACGCCTCCGCCTGGCCGACCGGCACGGTGTTGATGCCCGAGCGGACGACCTCGCAGACGAAAGCCGCGGTGTAGAGCGACAACGCGACCACCGCCGCGGTGTAGTTGCTGATCTTCAGCACGTCCAGCAGCGGGTACGCGAAGACGAAGAACACGAAGACGAGCGTCAGCGGCGTGTTGCGCACGACCGTGACGTACGTCGTGCCGATGCCCCGGAACACCGGGACCGGGCTGACCCGCAGCGCGGCCAGGATCGTGCCCAGCACCAGCGACAGCACCGCGGAGATCGCGAAGAGTTGGAGTGTCTTCCAGAACAGGTCCAGGAAGAGCGGTAGGTGGTTGGTGAGGACGCTCATCGGTTTCCTTGCCGTCGTCCGCCGTCAAAAGGAACGGCCGGTGGACCCACGTGGGATCCACCGGCCACGTGAGAGACCGTCAGTAGCGGTCGATCTTCGGCTTCTCCGCGGACGAACCGGACTTGCCCAGCGAGTTGTCGTAGATCTTCTGCCAGGTGCCGTCGTCGAGCGCGGACTGCAGGACGTCGTTCAGCTTGTCGCGCAGCGCCTTGTCCTCCTTGGGCACGCCGATGCCGTACGGCTCGCTGGAGAACGTCTTGCCGACGACCTTCAGCTTGCCCTGCTCGGCCGCCGCGTAGCCCTTGAGGATCGCGTCGTCGGTGGTGACCGCGTCGACCTCACCGTCGAGGAGCTTGGTGACGCACTGCGAGTAGCCCTGGAACTCGATGACGTTGGCCGCCTCGGTCAGGCCCTCCTCCTTGATGCGCTTGGCCGGCGTGGAGCCGGTCACCGAGCACACCTTCTTGCCCTTGAGGGTCTCCTTGCCGGTGATCGTGGTGTTGTCGGCCTTGATCAGCAGGTCCTGGCCGGCGACGAAGTACGGTCCGGCGAAGCCGACCTTCTCCTTGCGACCGGCGTTGATCGTGTAGGTGCCGACGTAGTAGTCGACGTCACCGTTGATCAGCGCCTGCTCGCGGGCGGCCGACTGGATCGTCTTGAACTGGATCTTCGTCTCGGGGTCGAAGCCCAGCTTCGCGGCGACCAGGCGCGCGATGTCGATGTCGAAGCCGCTGTACTTGTTCGTCGTCGGGTCCTTGTAACCGAGGCCCGGCTGGTCTTCCTTGACACCGACGATGAGCTCGCCGCGCGCCTTGATCTTCTCGAACGTGGGCGAGCCGTCGACCTTGACGTCCTTGGCGACCTCGAACAGGCCGGCGGGCGCGCCCTGGTCGGTCGGGGTGCCCTCCTTGCCACACGCGGTCAGGGCCAGTGCGCCCGTCAGCAGCACCGCCGCAAGGGTGCGAACCCTCATCGTCCTTCTCCTGCCATTCGTTCGAAAGTTGGGCTGACTACTAGTGAGTCAGGATCTTGCCAAGGAAGTCCTTCGCGCGGTTGGACTTCGGGGCCGAGAAGAACTCTTCCGGAGTGGAATCCTCGACGACCTCGCCGTCGGACATGAAGATGACCCGGTCCGCGGCCTTGCGGGCGAAACCCATCTCGTGCGTGACGACCAGCATCGTCATGCCGTCCTTCGCGAGACCCGTCATGACGTCCAGGACCTCCTGGACCATCTCCGGGTCGAGCGCCGACGTGGGCTCGTCGAACAGCATCACCTTGGGCTTCATCGCGAGCGCGCGGGCGATCGCCGCACGCTGCTGCTGCCCACCGGACAGTTGTGCCGGGAACTTCTCCGCCTGGTTGGCGATCCCGACCCGCTCCAGCAGTTCCATCGCGGTCTTGCGGGCGTCGGCCGCGGGGGTCTTGCGCACCTTCGTCGGAGCGAGCATCACGTTCTCGACGATGGTTTTGTGCGCGAAAAGGTTGAAGGACTGGAACACCATGCCGACATCGGCGCGCAGGCGGGCCAGTTCCTTTCCTTCGGCGGGAAGTGGCTGCCCGTCGACCTCGATGACACCGGAATCAATCGGCTCGAGGCGGTTGATGGTCCGGCACAGGGTCGACTTACCGGAACCCGACGGCCCCAGCACGACCACGACCTGCCCCTTCGGCACTTCCAGCTGCACGTTCTTGAGCACGTGCAACGGGCCGAAGAACTTGTCCACACCCGCCACACGAATCATCGGCGGGGCAGAGGCGGCAGTCATCCAGTCCTCCATTTGGGGGTCGTCGGCGTTGGCGGAAACCTAGGTGTCCGCCACCACACCAGTCCAGGACATTGAGCAAGACTTAGGGTCTCAACTCTGTCACAGGCAGACATCGGTTGCCCGGGAGGTAGCGAAAGTGCGCGTGCTGCTCGTCGAGGACGACGACAGGGTCGCAGAGGCCTTGGTCCCAGCCCTGACCAGACGGGGTTTCCACGTCGACCGGCAGGCGACGGGCCGCGGCACGCTCGACCGCCTCGCCGGCGTCGACGTGGTGCTGCTCGACCTCGGTCTGCCCGACATGGACGGCGTGACGCTGTGCCGTGCCATCCGGGCCGCCTCGGACGTCGCGATCATCGTCGTGTCGGCGCGGGGGGAGATCGACGACCGGATCCTCGGCCTGCACGCCGGGGCCGACGACTACCTGGTCAAGCCCTACGACGTGGGCGAACTCGTCGCCCGCGTGCACGCCGTCCGGCGTCGCCGCGGCGCCGACCCGGTCGGGGTGGGCGCGGTGTCCACGGAGGTGTTCGAGACCGGTGACGTGCGGGTCGACCTGGGGCGGCACGAGGTCACCGTCGCGGGGGAGTCGGTCGCGCTGTCCCGCAAGGAGTTCCAGGTGCTCGCGCTGGTGATGGCGGCGGGTGGCGCGGTGTGCACGCGGGAGCGCATCCTGGCCGAGGTGTGGGGACGGACCTGGTCGGGTGCCAACAGGACACTGGACGTGCACGTCGCGACGTTGCGCACCAAGCTTGGCCGGCCCGCGCTGCTGGAGACCGTGCGCGGTGTCGGATACCGGCTGGGGCAGGTGTGATCTCAATTGGGTGATCTTTTGTCGGGTGATCTTCGGTCGGCGTGTCGCGGCCGGGTGGGGTGACGGGCGGTGAGGTCCCGACTGCTGGGCGTGGTGCTCGCCCTGATCGTGCTGGTGCTCGTCGGTCTGGGCGTGCCGCTGGGCCGTGGCGTGGCGGCCGCTGAGCAGCAGGAGATGTTCCTCGACCGGCTCACCGACACCAGCCGGTTCGCCTCGCTGGCGCAGCGGCCGTTGATCGACGACAAGCCGGACCTGCTGCGGCCGGAGCTGGAGCGCTACGACGAGCTCTACGACATCGGCGTGGCGGTGGTGGCCCGCGACGCGCCGACCGTCGCGATGGTGGCGTCGCGCAACGACCTCGCGCTCGGTGACAGCGGGGTGCAGGACCTGGTCAGCAAGGCCCTGGCCGGGCGGCTGCCGGTCGCGCCGCCGTTGTTCATGCCGTGGAGCGAGACGAAGGTGGTGCTCGCCGAACCGATCCTGGTCGACGGCGAGGTGCGCGGCGCGGTGATCACGTTCTCGCCGACGTCCAAGACCCGCTTCGAGGTGCTGGCCTGGTGGGGGCTGCTGCTCGCGGCGTCGCTGCTGGTGCTGGCTCTGGCGGTGCTGCTGGCGTTGCCGGTGGTGCGCTGGACGTTGCGGCCGGTGCAGGCCCTGGACGACGCGACGGGCAAGCTCCTCGCGGCCGTGGTGTCGGGCCGGCCGGTGCCGCCGGTGGGCGCGGACAGCGGACCGCCGGAACTGCGGCAGCTCTCGCGGTCGTTCGACCAGATGGCCGCGAACGTGGGCGATGTTCTTGCCGCGCAACGGGCCTTCGTCGCCGACGCCTCACACCAGCTGCGCAATCCGTTGACCGCCTTGAAACTCCGTCTGTCCAACCTGGAGGGTCACGTCGACGCCGAGGCCGAGGTGCACCAGGTCGAGGCGTTGAGCGAGACCGACCGGCTGAACCGGATCCTCGACGAGCTGCTCGCCATGGCGAGAGCAGAGTCGAGCTCCGTGGACCCGGTGCCGGTGGACGTCGACAAGTCCGTGGCCGCGCGGCTGTCGGCGTGGCAGGCAGCGGCGGCCTCGAAAGAGGTCCACCTGGTGCTCGACGGGGAGCGCGTCGGCATGGCCCTCGCGCCGCCGCGCGGCATCGAGACGATCCTCGACGCGCTGCTGGACAACGCCCTGAAGTTCACGCCGGAGGGCACCCTGATCGTCGTCGACGCCCGCAAGATCGGCGAGGTCATCAGGCTCTCGGTCGCGGACCACGGGCCTGGTCTGCAGGCCGACGAGCTCGAACGCGCGACGGACCGGTTCTGGCGGAGTCCGGCGCACCAGAACGTGCCGGGATCCGGGCTCGGGCTCTCGATCGTGCGGCTGGTCGTCGAGCGCGTCGACGGCAACGTCCGCCTCGAATCGCCGGAGGACGGCGGGTTGAAGGTCGTGATCGAGCTGCCCGCCGCCTAGACCGTTGTTAGACCTTGGCTTCGCGGTAGTAGCGCATCGCGCCGGGATGCAGCGGTACCGGTGACGTCTCGATCGCCGACCGCTGTTCGATCGTGCGTGCCGCCGAGTGCGCCTTCACCAGATCGGGCTGCCCCTCGAACAGCTGCCGCACGAGCGCCTCGGCCACGTCGTCGGGCATCTCCTCGCGGACGAGCAGGAAGTTGCGCACGACGAGGGTGATGACCGGGCCGGACTGCAGGTTGTAGATGGAGGCGGGCAGCGTCGCCGACCCGTACACCGGGTACTGCTGACGGAACTTCGGCAGCTCGTCCTTCAGGTCGAGCATCCGCACGCCGAGCCCCTTGGCGAGGTCGGTGATCTTGCTCGTCGGCAGGCCGCCCGACCAGAAGAACGCGTCGATCCTGCCCTCCTGCATCGCCTGGGCGGAGTCGTCGAGACCGAGGTTCACGGCCTGCGGCGTGACGTTCTCGGACCGCAGCAGCCGGCTCGCGATGATCTCCACGCCCGATCCGGTCGCGCCGATCGACACCCGCAGTCCCGACAGCTCGCGCAGCTTCGTCACCGGCACGTCGGCGCGAACGATCACCTGCAGGTAGTCGTCGTGCATGCGGGCCAGCGCACGCAACCGGGAGGCACCCTCGACGCCTTCGACCGCGTCCGCCTGGGAGAAGCCGACCTGGGCCTGGTCGTTGACGAGCCGGGTGACGTTGTCCTTGGACCCGTCCGTGCGGACGACCTGGGGCCGCACGATGCCGAGCCGCCCGCTCCAGATGTCCGCCAGGCCGTTGCCGAGCGAGTAGTAGACGCCGACCTCGCTGCCCGTGGCCATCGTGATCTTGATGTCCGACACCGTGCTGCTACAGCCCGTCAGGACCGTTGCGGCGGTCAGCAGGCTCACGGCGGCATGTACTCGTCCCAGCACCACCGCATCGTGCCACGGGGGTGGTCCGCGCTTGCACCCGACGAAGGTCCTGCCTGGTCAACGTGCGGATGGGCCCGGGTTTCCGCAGTCCGCGCACATTGGGCCACTGACCAGGGTTTATCGTGTTGGGCGTGAGTACCGCGCAGGTTCGCAGAAGCTTCCAGATCCGCACGTTCGGGTGTCAGATGAACGTGCACGACTCCGAGCGGCTCGCCGGTCTGCTGGAAGGCGCGGGCTACGAGCGGGCCACCGAGGACGAGCAGGCCGACGTCGTCGTCTTCAACACCTGCGCGGTCCGCGAGAACGCCGACAACAAGCTGTACGGCACGCTCGGCCACCTCGCCCCGCAGAAGGCGGAGAGGCCCGGCATGCAGATCGCCGTCGGCGGCTGCCTCGCCCAGAAGGACCGCAGCGAGATCGTCCGCCGCGCCCCGTGGGTCGACGTCGTGTTCGGCACGCACAACATCGGTTCGCTGCCGGTGCTGCTCGAACGCGCGCGCCACAACTCCGAGGCGCAGGTCGAGATCCTCGAGGCGCTGGAGACGTTCCCGTCGTCGCTGCCGGCCGCGCGCGACTCCGCCTACTCGGGCTGGGTGTCGATCTCGGTGGGCTGCAACAACACCTGCACGTTCTGCATCGTGCCGTCGTTGCGCGGCAAGGAGAAGGACCGCCGTCCCGGCGACGTGCTCGCCGAGGTCCAGACGCTCGTGGACGAGGGTGTGCTGGAGGTGACGCTGCTGGGCCAGAACGTCAACTCCTACGGCGTCGAGTTCGGCGACAGGTTCGCGTTCGGCAAGCTGCTGCGGGCGTGTGGCGGCATCGACGGCCTCGAGCGCGTGCGGTTCACATCGCCGCACCCCAAGGACTTCACCGACGACGTCATCGCCGCCATGGCCGAGACGCCGAACGTGTGCCACAGCCTGCACATGCCGCTGCAGTCCGGTTCGGACCGGCTGCTCAAGGCGATGCGCCGGTCGTACCGCACCGAGAAGTACCTCGGCATCATCGACAAGGTCCGTGCCGCCATGCCGGACGCCGCGATCACCACCGACATCATCGTGGGCTTCCCCGGTGAGACCGAGGAGGACTTCCAGGGCACGCTGGACGTGGTGCGCCAGGCCAGGTTCTCCTCCGCCTTCACGTTCCAGTACTCCAAGCGCCCCGGCACGCCCGCCGCGGACCTGCCGGACCAGCTGCCCAAGTCCGTCGTGCAGGAACGGTTCGAGCGGCTCGTGACGCTGCAGAACGAGATGACCCACTCGTTGAACGTCGAGCAGGTCGGCCGCACCGTCGAGGTCCTCGTCGCCACCGGTGAGGGCAAGCGCGACGCCGAGACGCACCGCATGAGCGGCCGTTCCCGCGACGGGCGCCTGGTGCACTTCACGCCCGGCGCCACGGTTCCGCGTCCCGGCGACGTCGTCGAGACCGTCGTGACCTACGCGGCCCCGCACTACCTCGTCGCGGACGGCGACCCGCTGACGTGGCGCCGCACCAAGGCCGGTGACAGGTCGGCGGCGGGCATCAAGCCCAAGACCGCCGGCGTCGGCCTGGGTCTGCCCGCTTTCGGCGCGCCCGCCCCGCTGCCCGCCGCTGTGTCCGGGTGCGCCGCCCAGTGAGCGACGAGGACTTCCTGCGCAAGGAGATCGACGCCGTGGAACAGCAGGCGGCCAAGCGCATCGACCCCGGCACCGGAGCGCTGACGATCTCGATCGCCGTGCTGGCGTTGCTGGTGTCGCTGATCCTGCCGTGGGTGGGGGACAAGACGGGCCTGAACGTCCTGCTGGGCGACTCGACGAGCTTCGTGCCGCGGCTGTTCTCGTTCATCGCGCTCGGCGTCGGCGTGCTCGGTTCCGGCGTCACGCTCGCGGTGCGCCGCTGGGGGCTCGCGTGGGTGTGCGCGCTGGGCCTGTTCGCGGGCTCGGTGACGGGCGTGCTGTCGATCTGGACGCAGCAGACGACCACGAGCAACAAGACGATCGGCCCCGGTCCCGGCATCGGCCTGATCATCGCGGTGCTCGCGGTGATCGTCCTGCTGGTGAAGTGGGTCAGGATCGCGGCTTCCCGCCCGCCGCAGCTCTGATCCGTAGTACGGTCTCGGCTCCATTTCCTCTCAAACGGTGAGTCGAGGTCCCGTGGAATGGCGGACGAGACGTCCAACAGCATGTCCGGCGAGAACAACGGCACGTCCTTCATGGCGGGGGAGGTGCACGGCAACGTCACCTTCCACTCGCCGCGCAGGCGTTCGGTGATGGCGGTCGGCGGCGTGGCCCTCGGAGCCGTCGTGCTGGCGGCGGTGTTCATCGCCGGCACCCGCGTCGACGACCCGCCCGCCCCTGGCCCGGCGACCACGTCGACCACACCGCCGTCTCCGTCGTCAGCGCCACCGGCGACGACCACCACCGCGGTGCAGGCCGCGACCACGAAGCCGCCCAGCCCGGTCCCCCAGCCGCCCGCGCCCGCGCCGAAACCGGCCGACGACGGGCCTGGCTACCTGCTGACCGCCGGGAACAGCGGCGAGGTGGTCGACACCACCGGGGTCACTCTCGACGCCCTCCTGGTCGCAAGGAAGGCGGAGGGCGCGTACGAGGCGGACGTCCAACGGAGCTGGGTGCGCGAGTTCTCCAGCGCCACACCGGACCTCTTCCGCTTTCGCAACACCAGCAAAGGCCTGTGCCTTGAGACGGGTACCGGCGCGGCCGCCCGCGGTGAGTCGATGCGGCTCGCCGACTGCTCGTGGGAGCGCACCCACCAGCTGTGGCGCGCCAGGAACCCCGGCCAGGCCGCCAGTGCCGTCTCGGGGGAGTGCCTGGGGCCGGGCGACGCCTCGCCGCCGTTCGGCACCTCGGTCGTCGTGACCGCCTGCCAGGACGGTCCCGCGCAACGCTGGCAGATCTCCCGCTGAAACGCCCGAGGGTCCCTCTCCCGCGCGGGAGAGGGACCCTCGGTGCGTCACGAACTAGCGGGTCGCCAGCGCCTGCTCAGCGGCGGCGAGCCACTCGCGCCACTGCGCGGCCTGCGCCTCGGCCTGCTCCGTGCGGCGCTTGTCGCCCGCGGCACGAGCCTTCGCGGCCTGCGCCTCGAACTGCTCCACGCGCTCGCGGAACTGCGCCACGCGGGCCTCGGCCTCGGGGTCGGAGCGACGCCACTGCGCGTCGACCGCGCCGCGGACCCTCTCCTCGATCGTGCGCAGCTTGCCCTCGAGCTCGCGGATGCGCTCGCGCGGCACCTTGCCGATCGCGTCCCAGCGCTCCTGGATCTTGTAGAGCTGGTTGCGCGCCGACTCGAGGTCGCTCGACGGGTCGATCGCCTCGGCCTCGGCGAGCAGCTCCTCCTTCAGCTTCGCGTTCGCCGTGAACTCGGCGTCCCGCTCGCTGAACGCCTCGGAGCGCTTCTGGAAGAACGCGTCCTGGGCGGCGCGGAAACGCTGCCACAGCGCGTCGTCGGCCTCCTTGGGCGCACGCCCGGCGGCCTTCCACTCGACCATGAGCTCCTTGTAGCGACCGGCCGTGGGGCCCCAGTCGTCGGAGTCGACCAGCTTCTCGGCCTCTTCGACGAGCGCCTGCTTGGAGGTCTTCGCCACCGAACGCTGCCGGTCGAGGTCCGCGAAGTGCGAGCCGCGACGGCGGTTGAACGCGTCGCGCGCCTTCGAGAACCGGCGCCACAGCTGCTCGTCGGTCTTGCGGTCGACGCCGCGGATCGTCTTCCACTCGTCGAGGATCTGGCGCAGGCGGTCGCCGGCGACCTTCCACTGGGTCGACTCGTTGGCGATCGACTCGGCCTCTTCGACGAGCGTCTGCTTGCGGGCGACGGACTGGGCGCGGGCGGCCTCCTTGGCCTCCTTCGCCTTCTCCATGCCGGCCTCGGCCTGCACCAGCACGTGCTCGACGCGGGCGGCCAGCGCCTTCAGGTCGCCCACCACGGCGGCCTCGGCGAGCTGCTCCTTGACGTGCTTCGCGCTGGTCATGGCGTGCTTCGGGTCGCCGGCGCCGGTCTTCAGGCGCGACACCAGCAGCTCGACCTCGGTGCGCAGGTCGTCGAACCGGCGGGCGAAGTGCGCGAGGCCCTCGACCGGCTCGCCTGCCTGCCACGACCCGACGGCACGCTCGCCGTCCTCGGTCTTCACGTACACGGTGCCGTCGGCGTCGACGCGCCCCCAGCGGTCAGGGTGGTCCGACGCCACGGGGACGGCCGGAGGCGTCGCGTGCGCCGCGGTTTCCTTCGGCGTCTCCTCGACTCCAGCCTCGGCTGCGACCTCCACAGCACCCTCTGCTGGGGCGGCTTCGACCACTGCCTCCGGTGTGCTGTCCTGCTCCGACATCGCCGGTTCCTCCCATCTGACGCCCGTGCCTGCCACGGGCGCCCCGCCGCGGCGGGGCCGATGCAATACGGGCGCTGGAGGGTCTCCCGTCCCCAGTTCCCCGCGCGCATTCAAACAGGTCAGAGCTCGACTCGGTACTGGGAGTCCACGATAGGTAGCCTCGTTCGTCGTGATCACCCGTGCCGCGGTGGTGCCCCACCCACCTCTTCTGGTCCCAGAACTGGTCGCGGGAGCCGCCGCCGAAACCGAGCCCGTGCGCGCCGCAACCCTTGCGGCGGCAGGAAAACTGCCCGGTCCGTGGATCGCGGTGGCGGTCGACGCCTGCGGGCCGGCCACCGTTGTGCCACCGTTGTCGGGAACTTTTCTCGGTTTTGGTGTGGATGTACCTGTGTCACTCGGCGGTGACCTGCCTCCAGCCCCCCGAATTCCGTTGCCTGTGCTAATCACCGCGTGGCTGCGGGAACACTGCGGAGTCGAGGTGTCACGCGTTGAACTCGTACCGCCTGACCTGGCTCCTTCGGAATGTGTCTCGTTTGGACAACAACTCGCGGACGAGTCCGCCGGGCTGCTGATTCTCGGCGACGGTTCGACGCGGCACGGCATTCGCTCGCCGGGCTCGAACGACGAGCGTTCGGGGCCGTTCGATGAGCACGTGCACTCCCTGCTGGCCACCGCCGACGTGGACGGCCTGCTCGGCATCGACCCCGAACTCGCCCGTGAGCTGGGTGCGCAGGGCCGCGCGGCGTGGCAGGTCCTCGCCGGCGTGCCCGGACCGTGGCGCGGCACCGGCGCCGAGTTCTTCGCACCTTTCGGCGTGGGCTACCACGTCGCCCTCTGGGAGCGCCCGTGATCACCCCCATCGCTGTTGTCGGACCCACCGCGACCGGCAAGTCCGACCTGGCCGTCGCGCTCGCCGAACGGTTCGGGGGAGAGGTCGTCAACGCCGACGCCATGCAGCTTTACCGCGGCATGGACATCGGCACGGCCAAGATGACTCTCGCCGAACGCCGCGGGATCCCGCACCACCTGCTCGACGTCCTCTCCGTCACCGAGACCGCGTCGGTGGCGGCCTATCAGCGCGAAACGCGTGCCGTCATCGAACGCCTGCTCGCGGACGGGCGGCCGCCGATCCTCGTTGGTGGTTCGGGTTTGTACGTACAGGCGGTGCTCGACGACCTGAAGTTCCCCGGCACCGACGACGCCGTGCGCGAGCGCTTCGAGGCGGAGCTGGCGTCGGTAGGCCCGGAGGCGTTGCACCGGCGCCTGCAGGAGCTCGACCCGGCCGCCGCGATCGCGATCCTGCCGTCCAACGGCCGCCGCATCGTGCGCGCGCTGGAGGTCATCGAGCTGACCGGGCAACCGTTCTCCGCGAACCTCCCCAAGCCCGGCCCCGCGCGCTACGACACCGTCCAGATCGGCGTCGACCGCGAGGTGTCCGAACTGGACGCACGCGTCGACCTGCGCGTGGACGTGATGTTCGGTTCCGGTTTGGAGGACGAGGTGCGCGCCCTGGTCCGGCTCGGCCTGCGCGAGGGCAAGACGGCTTCTCGCGCGCTGGGCTACCAGCAGGTGCTGTCCGCAATGGACGGAGCGTGCACGATCGACTTCGCCGCGGAGGAGACCAAACGCGCCACCCGCCGGTTCGTGCGCAGGCAGCGGTCGTGGTTCCGGCGTGACCAGCGCATCACCTGGCTGGACGGTGCTCGGCCGGATCTTTTGGAAGCCGCCGGTAATCTGGTCCCGTGGAGTTCGTGAAGGGGCACGGCACGGAGAACGACTTCGTCATCCTGCCCGACCTCGATGACCAGCTGGACCTGACGGTGGCGCGCGTCCAGGCGCTGTGCGACCGGCAGCGCGGCCTGGGCGCGGACGGCGTGTTGCGCGTCGTGCGCTCCGAACCGGCGTCCGACGCCAAGTGGTTCATGGACTACCGCAACGCCGACGGTTCCATCGCCGAGATGTGCGGCAACGGCCTGCGCGTCTTCGCCCGCTACCTCGTCGACGCCGGGCACCAGCCGCAGGGCACGTTCGTCGTCGGCACCCGCGCGGGCGACCGCACCGTCACCACGCACCCGGACGGCTCCGTCACCAACGACATGGGCCCCGCCCGCATGACCGGCACGTCCATCGCGGCGGTCGACGGCCACGGCATCGGCGGCTTCGCGATCGACGTCGGCAACCCGCACCTGGCGTGCGTCACCGACGTCCCGGTCGACAGTTTCGACCTGACCGTGCCGCCCGGCTTCGACCCGGTGTTCTTCCCGCACGGCGTCAACGTCGAACTGATCAACGTCCTGGAAGCCGACGGTCCGCGCGGGGGCGCTCTGAAGATGCGCGTCTACGAGCGCGGCGTCGGCGAGACCCGCTCCTGCGGCACCGGCACCGTCGCGTCCGTCGCGTCCTGGCTCGCCGGCCAGGGCAGGACCACCGGCTCGGCGACCGTCGACGTCCTCGGCGGCCAGGTGTTCGTCACCATCGATCCGACGACGTCGACGCTCACCGGGCCCGCCGTGCTCGTCGCGCGCGGCGAGCTCGACAAGTCCTGGTGGGACGCCCTCGCCTAGTTCCCTGACTGATATATCGGATCCGATATATCAGTTCAGGTCGTAGACCTCGATCTTCCCGAGCTTCTCGGGCTTGACGACGTCCGGGTGCGAATCCGGCGCCGTCAGGCAGACGAGCTTGTCGCCGACGACCGCGACGGCGAAGCACGTCTGCGTCGTCTCGACCCGGTGCGTGATCTTGCCGCCCTCGGTCACCCGGAACGCCGCGGGCTGCAACGCCGCCGCCACCCACACCCCGTCGCCGTCCCCGGCGATCCCGTCCGGCGCGATGCCGAACTCCTTCACATCGGCCCACACCCTGCGGTTTTGCAACGATCCGTTGCGGTCGATCGAAAACGAAGTGAGGTGGAATGCAACGGTCTCGGCGACGACGAGGATGGTGCCGCTCTCCGACTCGCCCGTCGGGTCGGGCAGCAGGGCCATGCCGTTCGGGAACTTGAGGTCCTCGGCCGCGACGCTGACGGAGCCGTCGGGCTGGACGAGGGCGAGTGCGGCGCCCTGCGGTTCGAAGTCCGGCTCCAGCAGCCGCGCGATCCCGACTTCGGTGATGAGGCCGTGCAGGTCGAAGCCGAAGTTGCCGACGTACGCGCGGCCCTCGCCGTCGACGAGCATGTCGTTGGCGTGGAACGTCGCGATATCCGATATATCGGCGTGCATCACCAGCTCTTTGCTTCCTGCGTCGTCACCCTCGAGCCTGCGCACCGAGCGGTCGAGCATCGAGACGACGAGGAGGCTTCCGTCGGGCAGCCAGCCGAGGCCCGAGGGCTGGCCGTCGAAGGCGACGACGAGTTCGTCCTCGCCTGTCGCGAGGTCGAGGGCGTGGACCTCTCCCGCGTAGAAGTCGGAGTAGTAGAGGCGGCCGTCGGGGCCGCGTCGCGGTCCCTCGCCGAAGTGAAGACCGTCCCGCAGCACCGTGGTGTCAGCCATGGGCCTCGACGCTAGACGTGGTCGGCAGGTCCCGCATAGACCGCAACGGTGAGAGCAGGACCCACACCATCCCGCCGACGGAGCCGGCGAGCGCGATCCACAGCGTCGGCACGATCCCGATCCACGTGCCGAGCCCGCCGCCCAGCAGCGCGCCCAGCGGCGTCGACCCCCACACCACCCAGCGGATCGAGGCGTTCATCCGGCCCAGCAGGTGGTCGGGGCAGATCGCCTGCCGATAGCTCACCTGGCCGATGTTGTAGACGACGATGCCGAACACGCTCACCGCGGAACCAGCCATCGGCAGCACGAGGCCCCAGCCGTCGGACACGAACGGCAACGTCAGGGTGAACGGCCAGGTCAGCAGCGGGATGAGCCAGATCATCCTGGCCTGTCCGACCAGTTTGCCGATCCGGTAGGCGAACGCCGCTCCGAGCACGCCACCGACACCTCCCGAGCTGAGCAGCAGGCCGGCGGTTCCTTCGCTCAGCCCCACGGTGTTCAGCAGGAAGAGGATGAACACGGCGTTCTGGATGCCGTGGAAGAAGTTCGACGTGCCGGTGGTGGCCACGATCATGCGCAGGGTGACGTTGCTGAAGACGAACCGCAGTCCCTCCGCGATCTCGCGGCGCAGGTGCGGGTCGGGGTGGCGTTCCGGTGCCGGTTCGACGGTCCTGATCCGGAACAGGAAGAACGCCGAGCTCAGGTAGCCCACCCCGGTCGCGAGGACACCGTTGGCCGCGCCGAGGAACTGGGCCGCGTAACCACCGATCGCGGGCCCGGACACCTCCGCGACCGCGAGGCTGGCCTGCAGCTTCGAGTTGCCCTCGACGAGCTGGCCGCGACCGACCAGTGAGGGCAGGTAGGACTGGTAGGCGACGTCGAAGAACACCGTGCACACGCCCACCGCGAGACTCACCACGATCAGCTGCGGCAGTCCGAGCAGGCCGAACCACCACGCGACGGGCACGCTCAGCAGCAGAGCGGCGCGAGCGACGTCCATCGCGATCATCAGCGGTTTGCGCCGCATCCGGTCCACCCACACGCCCGCGGGCAGGCCGATCAGCAGGAACGCCATCATGCTCGCCGCCGACAGCAGACCCATCTCGAACGGTGTCGCGTTGAGCACACCCGCCGCGAGCAGCGGGACCACTGTCATGCCCACGTTCGCGCCGAACTGGCTGATCGTGTCGCCGATCCAGAGCCTGCGGAAGTCGGGGTGCCCCCAAAGCGCCATGCCGAGAAGTCTGCGCTGAGTGATTGGAAGCTGTCAATCACTTAGACTGGGTCCCGTGACGCTCTCCCGGGACCGACGTCCCGCGACCAGGGACGAAGCCGCGGCCCTCAGCTCTGACCTGCGGCTGCGGATGATCCGCATGACGTTCGACCGCCCGCTGACCAACAAGGAGCTGGCGCAGCGGCTCGGCAAGGATCCGGCCACGACGCTGCACCACGTCCGCAAGCTGGTCGCCGCGGGATTCCTGGAGGCGATGCCGGCGCGCGCGGGCAACCGGGGCGCGAAAGAAATCCCCTATCGGTCGACAGGGCTGTCGTGGCAGCTCGACAACAGCGAAAATGTGGTCGCCGTGGGTGAGGCGATGCTGCACGCTTTCCTCGGCGAGGTTGCCGACATCGGGCTCGAACACGTGGATCAGAGCCGCCTGGTCGTCACCGTCGACCCGGAGGAACTAAAGCAGCGGCTCGCGTCGTTGTTGGATGAGCTGGCCGCGCAACCGGTCAAGCCGGATGTTCCCCGTGTGGCGATCTACCTCGCGGTGTATCCGGGGGACTAACTGTCCGTGGGACGATGAAGGGCAAATGACGGAAAACATCCAGAGCACAGAGTTCGACCCCGAGTTCGACTCGACGTGGGAAGAGGAAGACTTCTCGACGGGCGACTACGAACGCGTCGAACGCGCCGCACTGCGTCGCGTCGCCGGGTTGTCGACCGAGCTCGAGGACATCACCGAGGTCGAGTACCGGCAGCTCCGCCTGGAGCGGGTCGTGCTCGTCGGGGTGTGGACCGAGGGCACGGCGGCGGATTCAGACGCGTCGATGGCCGAACTCGCCCGCCTCGCCGAGACCGCGGGTTCCGAGGTGCTCGAAGGCGTGGTGCAGCGGCGCGACAAGCCGGACGCCGCGACGTACATCGGCTCCGGCAAGGTCTCCGAGCTGCGCGACGTCGTGCAGTCGACGGGTGCCGACACCGTGATCTGCGACGGTGAGCTCTCGCCAGGCCAGCTGCGTCAGCTGGAGGAGAAGCTCAAGGTCAAGGTCGTCGACCGCACCGCGCTCATCCTGGACATCTTCGCGCAGCACGCGCAGTCCAAGGAGGGCAAGGCGCAGGTCGAGCTGGCCCAGCTGCAGTACCTGATGCCGCGTCTGCGCGGCTGGGGTGAGTCGTTGTCGCGGCAGGCCGGTGGTCGTGCCGGTGGCGGCAACGGCGGTGTGGGTCTGCGCGGTCCCGGTGAGACCAAGATCGAGACCGACCGCCGCCGGATCCGTGCGCGCATCGCCAAGCTGCGCCGCGAGATCGCCGCGATCGGCGTCGTCCGCGAGACTAAGCGGGGCCGCCGCACGGCGAACGAGATCCCGAGCGTCGCCATCGCGGGCTACACGAACGCGGGCAAGTCGTCGCTGCTCAACGCGCTGACGGGCGCCGGTGTCCTGGTGGAGGACGCGCTGTTCGCCACCCTCGACCCGACGACGCGCCGCGCGGAGACGCCGGAGGGCCTGGCGTACACGCTGACGGACACGGTCGGCTTCGTCCGGCACCTGCCGCACCAGCTGGTCGAGGCGTTCCGCTCCACGCTGGAGGAGGTCGGCCAGGCCGACCTGCTCGTGCACGTGGTCGACGGCTCCGACGCCATGCCGGAGAAGCAGGTCAGTGCCGTGCGCGAGGTCATCTCCGAGATCAACGAGAAGACCGGCGCGGCGATGCCGCGCGAGCTGCTGGTCGTGAACAAGATCGACGCCGTGGGCGACCTGGGCCTGGCCCGGCTGCGGCACCTGTTCCCGGACGCGTCGTTCGTGTCGGCGCACTCGGGCCTCGGCATCGAGGAACTGCGGGTCCGCATCGCCGAGCTGATGCCACGTCCCGAAGTGGTGGTCGAGGCTCTCGTGCCGTACGCGCGCGGCGAGGTGGTCGCCCGCGTGCACCGCGACGGCGAAGTGCTGTCCGAGAAGCACACGGAGTCGGGCACGCTGCTCAGCGCCCGAGTGCGCCCGGACCTCGCCGGCGTGCTCGAGGAGTTCGCGACGAACGGAACGCCTGCTTGATCCCGCCTCCACCGGTGGACGTGTGCCCGGTAGCCATGCAGGAGCTCTCCGGGCTCACGTCCGACGGCAAGCAGTTCTTCGCCGTCAGCGACAGCGACAACGGCACGCTGCGCATCCAGGTCATGGGCCGCGACTGCGTGGTGACGCGCACGATCACCGCGCCCGTGGACCCCTACGACGTCGAAGACCTCGCGATGACGCCGGACGGCACCCTCTGGGCCTCCGACACCGGCGACAACAACAAGTCCCGCACCACGGTCGCCCTGCACAAGGTCTCACCAACGGGCGCCGTGGAGCGGTACCGCGTGACGTACCCGGACGGCAAACACGACGCCGAAGCCCTGCTCATCGACAAGGCCGGTATCCCGTACATCATCACCAAGGAACCCCTGGGTTCCGCACTGGTATACCGCCCCACGGCCGCACTCCGAACCGATGTATCAGTCCCGTTGGAGCAGGTGGCCCGCGTGTCCCTGTCGACGACGGACACCCCGGGCGGCCCGCTCGAAGGCACCCTCGACTCACGCCTGGTGACCGGCGCCGCCTCGATGTCCGACGGCTCCGTCATCGCCCTGCGCACCTACACCGACGCCTACCTCTACCCGGTCCCGGACGGCGACATCTCCAAGGCCTTCGCCGGCGACCCGGTCCGCGTCCCCCTGCCGAACGAACCCCAGGGCGAGGCCATCGCCTTCGACCCGGACGGCACCCTGCTCTCCGCCTCCGAAGGCGCCGGCACCCCGATCCGTTCCGTGGCAGGCGCCGCCGCCCTGGCCCAGCCACCCGCGCCGACGACAACCACGCCTCCACCCGCGGCCGACCAACCGCAGTCGTCGCCGTCGGACTCGCCGAGCTCCTCGTGGCAGAACTGGCCACTGGCCCTGACCCTGGGCGGCCTCGTCCTCATCGCCGCCCTCGTCATCGGCCTCCGCTTCCGCCGCCGCGCCTGACCGCGGGTTCGGGCGGTCAGTCCCAGGCGACGGGCATGCGTTCCAGGCCGCCGATCACCAGGCTCGCCCGGTGCGGCAGTTCGTTCTCGGGGACGGCGAGACGCAGCTTGGGGAACCGGGTGAAGAGGCCCGGAAAGGCGATCTTCAGCTCGATCCGGGCCAGGTGCTGCCCGATGCACTGGTGGATGCCGTGGCCGAACGCGAGATGGCCGGCCGCCCCGCGCGCCAGGTCGAGGACGTCGGGGTCGGCGTAGCGCGCCGGGTCGCGGTTGGCCGAACCCAGCTCGACGAACACGGTGTCACCCGCGCGCACGAGGGTGCCGTCGATCTCTGCGTCCTCCAACGCGGTGCGCGCCGTCGCCGGCGTCAGGCTGATGTAGCGCAGGAGCTCTTCGACGGCTGCGTCGGGATTCGCCAGCATCGCGTCCACCCGCTCCGGCGAGCGCATGAGTTCCAGCGTGCCGAGCGACAGCATGTTCGTGGTCGTGTCGAGGCCGCCGCCGAGCAACGCCATGCCCATCGCGGCCATCTCGTCATCGGTCAGGTCGCTTCCCGACGACGAATTGGCGTTGACGAGGTCGCTGAGCAGGTCGTCGGTCGGCTGCAGGCGCTTCGCCGCGACCATTTCCAGCATGAACCGCTGCAGCCGTTCGAACGCGGCGAACATCTCCGCCGCCTCGTCCGCTCCCGCGCCGCTGGCGCCGGTCAGCAGCATGGCGTCCTGCTGGAAGTCCGTGCGGCGCTCGTACGGGACGCCCAGCAGTTCGCAGATCATCAAGCCTGGGACCGGCACCGCGAAGTGCGCGACCAGGTCCGCCGGCGATCCCTGCGCCGCCAGCTCGTCGAGGTGGTCGGCGGTGATCGCTTCGAGCCGCTCGGCGAGCAGGCGCATCCGGCGGACGGTGAACTGACCGGTGAGCTTGCCGCGGTAGCGGGTGTGGTCCGGCGGGTCGTGGTCGGTGAACGCGCCGGGTGGTGACGGCGGCGCGTCGCCGGGGCTGCCGGGACCGAACGGGTTGTGCATCAGGTCCGGCCGGATGCTGAAGCGGTGGTCCGCGAGCACGGCCCGCACGGTGGCGTGGTCGTGTGCTCGCCAGCCGGCGTGCCCGTCCGGGAACGTCATCGGGCTGAGTGGCATTGCTCCCCCTTGCAACGAGGTCTTTCCCCTACCTGCAAGCTAAGAACGTTTGCGGACGAAGTCAAAAGACTCATTGCAATGGCCTGAGGCGCAAGGCACCATGAGGTTGTGCCTGGTAAGCGGCTAGATGAAGAGGAACGGCAGCTCATCGCCCAGTGGGTGTGGGACGGGCTGGGGTACTCCGAAATCGGGAGGCGGTTGCAAAGGCCGGCGTCCACGATCCAGCGGGAAGTGGTGCGCAACGGGGGCCACAACAATTACCGGCCGGCCGCCGCGCACCGGGCGGCGAGCGAGCGGGCGATGCGCCGGATGCCCGCGGCGGACGATCTCGACGTCGACGACGAGGCGTACTCGTTCGACCGCAGCCCGGGACAGGTGCAGGAGTTCCACCTGAGGCTGGTCGCGGTGTTCGTGCAGACCGGGCTGACGCGCACGGCGGCGCGGATCCTCGCCGAGATCTTCATGACCGACAAGGGCAGTCTGTCCGCGACCGAGCTGGTGCTGCGGTTGTCGGTCAGTCCCGGCACGATCTCGCGGTCGACGACTCACCTGCAGCAGTTGGACCTGTTGCGCGCCGAGCGCGACGGCAAACGCATGCGGTACTTCCTCGACGACGAGATCTGGTACCGCGCGTGGCTGTCCAGCGCCCAGCGCAACTCGACCTGGGCGCACACCGCACTGGACGGTGCCGAGATCTTCGGTCTCGACACCCCAGTGGGTGCACGCCTCAAGGACATGGGTCAGTTCTTCAGCTTCGTCGTCGTGGACATGGAGTCCACGCGGCAGAAGTGGCTGGACTTCTTCGAGAAGAAGAAGCGAGCCAGGGGAGAGAGCTAGAACTGGTGAGGAGAACTACGGCAGGCGCCGCAGCACGGTGACGACCTTGCCGAGGATGGTGGCCTCGTCGCCGTTGATCGGCTGGTAGGCCGTGTTGTGCGGCATCAGCCACACGTGCCCGTCCTTGCGCTTGAACGTCTTCACGGTCGCCTCGCCGTCGATCATGGCGGCGACGATCTCGCCCTGGTCCGCGGTGGGCTGCTTGCGGATCACGACCCAGTCGCCGTCGGTGATCGCGGCGTCGATCATCGAGTCACCGACGACGCGCAGCAGGAACAGCTCGCCCTCGCCGACGATCTCGCGCGGCAACGGGAACACGTCCTCGATCGACTCCTCCGCCAGGATCGGGCCACCGGCGGCGATGCGGCCGAGCATCGGCACGTACGCGGGCGTCGGCTTGGACATCGGGTCGAGGCCGGGATCGATCTCGGACGGCAGCATCCCCACCGCTCGCGGGCGGTTCGCGTCGCGGCGCAGGAAACCCTTCCGCTCCAGCGCGCGCAACTGGTACGCGACCGAGGAGGTCGACGTGAGGCCGACGGCCTCACCGATCTCCCGCACGCTCGGCGGATAGCCGAATCGGTCGACCCAGTCGCGAATCACGTCGAGCACCTTGCGCTGGCGCAAAGTCAGGCCGGCATTACCTGCGATCTCGCTTACCTCTGTCTCAACAAGAGCGGGGTCTGGGCCGATCGTCTTGCCTGCCACGGTCGCTGTCCTCCTCGCCGCCCCCAGTTCGAATGGGATTCCGGCCTCCGTCGATCTTCGTGGTCGACGGTAGTCGTGTTTGCTGCACAGATCAAACACCTGTTCGAGGTATTTGGGCGCGTGTTGTGGCGTCCGGCGGGTCGCCGTGGTAGAAATTCGCACGGACGTTCGATCGAACCCCTGTTCGATCAAGGTACTTGACCTGCGATGGAGGGCGTCATGGCGGTGCTCGTCGAGAAGCGGTTGCGCGTAGTTGATGACACTGAGGTCGCAGCCGTCGCAGCGGGACGTCCACTCCGTTCGGGTCCCCGCGTCATGCCGAGGCGCCCGGCGACCAGGCCGCGCCCGGTCGTCGTGGCGGCGCCGCGCGAGTCGAGCTCGTGCGAGGTCCGGCCGAAGCGCGAGTCGCTGTTCGAACTCATCGCGGTCGGTGTTCTGAGCGCACTCACGGTGGTCGCGCTCGGCGTGCTCTACCTACAGCAGGCGGGGGTCACCCCGTAGGCCTGCCCCTACATCTTGTGTTTGCGACGCCCGACGTGACGTGTTCACTCCGTCATGTGCGGGCGTCGTTGCGTAATCACCGCTGATCGCTCGCGGTTCCTCCAACAGAGTGACACGCGACGCGCCGTGTCGAGTTGCGTCGGCGTCCGCTGCGATCTAGGTTCTACCCCTACATCTAGTGGTTACACCGTTGTAAGTAGTCCACAGGTTGTGGGTAACCCGACCAGTGTGGCTGCTGCGGCGGGTGCTGCGCTGGGAAGGGGTGAGTTGGCGTGCGGTGTCCGTTCTGCCGCCATTCGGACTCACGGGTCGTTGACTCCCGTGAGGTCGACGAGGGTCAGGTGATCCGTCGTCGTCGCTCCTGCAACAGCTGCAGCCGCAGGTTCACCACGGTCGAAGAAGCGGTTCTCGCCGTGGTCAAGCGCTCCGGCGTGACGGAGCCTTTCAGCCGCGACAAGGTTGTCGTCGGCGTGCGCAGGGCGTGCCAGGGCCGCCCGGTCGACGAGGACGCGTTCCAGCAGCTCGCCCAGCGAGTGGAAGAGTCGATCCGGTCGACGGGATGTGCGGAAATCGCCAGCCACGAGGTCGGCCTCGCCATTCTGGGCCCCCTGCGTGAGCTCGACGAGGTCGCATATCTGCGCTTCGCGAGCGTTTACAGGTCCTTCTCGTCCGTCGAGGACTTCGAGAAGGAAATTCTTGATCTTCGCACTGCGAGAGCCGAGGACGTACCGGCCGAGCAGTGATCCGCGCGCCTCAAAGCACGCGAAGCCACCATCTTTCTTTTCCACGCACCAGCACTAGGGAGATCCACCGTGACCGAGACCGTCGGCGGCTCAGCCAAGAAGACAGCCGCACGGGCGGCTGCGAAGCCTGCCGCGCTGAAGGTCCAGCGCGTCTACACCACCGAGGGCAGCCACCCCTATGACGAGGTCACCTGGGAGCGCCGCGACGTCGTCATGACGAACTGGCGCGACGGCTCGGTGAACTTCGAGCAGCGCGGTGTCGAGTTCCCCGAGTCCTGGTCGGTGAACGCCACCAACATCGTGACCAGCAAGTACTTCCGCGGTGCCGTCGGCAGTGAGAAGCGCGAGCAGTCGCTGCGCCAGCTGATCGACCGCGTGGTGCACAAGTACGTGGGCGCGGGCAAGGAGCACGGCTACTTCGCTTCCGAGCAGGACGCGGAGATCTTCGAGCACGAGCTCACCTACATGCTTCTGCACCAGGTGTTCAGCTTCAACTCGCCGGTGTGGTTCAACGTCGGCACGACCTCGCCGCAGCAGGTCAGCGCGTGCTTCATCCTCGCGGTCGACGACACGATGGAGTCGATCCTGAACTGGTACCGCGAGGAGGGCCTGATCTTCAAGGGCGGCTCCGGTGCCGGCCTGAACCTCTCGCGCATCCGTTCCTCGAAGGAGCTGCTGTCCTCCGGCGGCACCGCGTCCGGCCCGGTGTCGTTCATGCGCGGCGCCGACGCGTCCGCAGGCACCATCAAGTCCGGTGGCGCCACCCGCCGCGCGGCCAAGATGGTCGTTCTCGACGTCGACCACCCGGACGTCGAGGAGTTCATCGAGACCAAGGCGAAGGAAGAGAACAAGATCCGCGCGCTGCGCGACGCCGGGTTCGACATGGACCTCGGCGGCGCGGACATCGTGTCGGTGCAGTACCAGAACGCCAACAACTCGATCCGCGTCTCGGACGAGTTCATGCACGCCTACGAGAGCGGCAACGACTTCGGCCTGCGCGCGCGCCAGACCGGTGAGGTCATCGAGCGCGTCGACGCCAAGTCGCTGTTCGGCAAGCTCGCCCAGGCGGCGTGGGCCTGTGCCGACCCCGGCATCCAGTACGACGACACGATCAACGACTGGCACACCTGCCCCGAGTCGGGCCGCATCACCGCGTCCAACCCGTGCTCGGAGTACATGCACCTCGACAACTCGAGCTGCAACCTCGCGTCGCTGAACCTGATGAAGTTCCTCGGTGACGACGGCCGCTTCGACGCCGTCACGTTCGCCAAGGCCGTCGAGCTGATCATCACCGCGATGGACATCTCGATCTGCTTCGCGGACTTCCCGACTGAGCCGATCGCGGACACCACCCGCAAGTTCCGTCAGCTCGGCATCGGCTACGCCAACCTCGGCGCGCTGCTGATGGCGACCGGCCACGCGTACGACTCCGAGGGCGGCCGCGCGCTCGCCGCGACCATCACCTCGCTGATGACGGGTGTCTCGTACCGCCGTTCCGCCGAGCTCGCGGGCATGGTCGGCGCGTACGACGGCTACAAGCGCAACGCCACGGCCCACCAGCGCGTCATGCGCAAGCACGCCGCCGCCAACGACCTGATCCGCACCTACGGCGGAAACGACGCCGCCACGCACAAGGTCGCGACCGAGGCGTGGCAGCAGTCGCTGGAGATCGGCGCGAAGAACGGCTGGCGCAACGCCCAGGCGTCCGTGCTGGCCCCCACCGGCACCATCGGCCTGATGATGGACTGCGACACCACCGGTATCGAGCCGGACCTGGCCCTGGTCAAGTTCAAGAAGCTCGTCGGCGGCGGCTCGATGCAGATCGTCAACCAGACGGTGCCGCGCGCCCTGAAGTCCCTGGGCTACCAGGACGAGCAGATCGAGGCGATCGTCGAGTTCATCGCCGAGCACGGCCACGTCGTCGACGCGCCGGGCCTGCGCCGCGAGCACTACGAGGTCTTCGACTGCGCGATGGGCGAGCGTTCCATCGCGCCCATGGGCCACGTGCGGATGATGGCGGCCACGCAGCCGTTCCTGTCCGGCGCGATCTCCAAGACGGTCAACATGCCGGAGAACGCCACGGTCGAGGACGTCGAGGAGATCTACTACCAGGGCTGGAAGCTCGGCCTGAAGGCACTCGCGATCTACCGCGACAACTGCAAGGTCGGCCAGCCGCTGTCGGCGGGCAAGGGCGCGAACAAGGGCGCCGAGGCCAAGACCGAGACGGTCGTCGAGTACCGCCCGGTCCGCAAGCGCCTGCCGAAGAAGCGCCCGTCGCAGACCGTGTCGTTCACGGTCGGTGGCGCCGAGGGCTACCTGCACGCCGGTTCCTACCCGGACAACGGCCTCGGCGAGATCTTCGTCAAGCTGGGCAAGCAGGGCTCGACGCTGGCCGGCGTGATGGACGCGTTCTCGATGTCGATCTCGGTGGGTCTGCAGTACGGCATCCCGCTCGAGTTCTACGTCTCGAAGTTCCAGAACCTGCGCTTCGAGCCGGCGGGCATGACCGACGACCCGGACGTGCGCATCGCCACCTCGGTGCTGGACTACCTGTTCCGCCGCCTGGCGCTGGACTACCTGTCCTACGACAAGCGCGCGCAGCTCGGCATCTTCACCGCCGACGAGCGTTCCGCACAGGTCGCGGGCGAGTACGGCGCGCCTTCGTCCGATGTGGACCTCGAGGGTCTGCGCGGTTCGGTGGAGTCGGCTCCGAAGCAGGTCGAGGCCTCGGTCGAGACCCCGAAGCACGTCGGCAGCTCGACCGAGCTGCTGGAGCTGCACCTGGGCAAGGCCGCTGACGCGCCGCTGTGCATGACCTGCGGCACGAAGATGCGCCCGGCCGGCTCGTGCTACCTGTGCGAGGGCTGCGGCAGCACCTCCGGCTGCAGCTGACCCGAGGGTCTTCAACTGGTGAAGTGAACGTTCAGAGCCGGGGCGGCCGCGGTCGCCCCGGCTCTGGCATGCCCGCTGTTCATCACGGCGGCTACGAGGAGGCTCCGATGGATCAACTCCTGGCCGGCTACCTGGTGGCCGCGAGAACTACCAGGACGGACTGGCAGGCCGAGGGGCTGCCGAGCGGTGACCTGATCTCGATGAGCGGCTGCGTCGCGGATCTGGTGCCGGCGAGGCGCGACGGCTGGGACGACTGGTTCGACGATCCGGTCTCGGCTGAGCAGGCACGCACTCGTGCGGGCCGATCGGGGCTTCAGGTGCTCGCGGTCGGCATCGCCGCGACCGACGCTCCCGCGTTGCTCCAGGACCTGGCCGAAGGAGGCCTCCGCCCGGACATGGGCGGAGTGGCGGAGCGTCTGGATCGCCAGGAAGCCTTTCCCGGCCCGCACTCCGGTCGAGTGCGGGGCTTCGAACTGGTCGGCTACGACTCCGGACTGTGGCACACGTGGACCTGCCTCGGCGGGCTCGTCAACGACGTCCGGCAGGCGACGGGCATCCGGCCGGGAGCATGGGGGCTGATCCAGGACGAGCAGGAGGCTCGCCGGGCCGCGGCGTGGCTCACGGCCTCCGGGCTGGGCGACCCGAAGGTCTTCCTGTGGGTTCCGGCTCTCCTGGTCGAGATCGGTGAGCACGGGGACAGCGTCACGGCAGTGTGATGCCGTGACGGTCCGCCAGCTTCTTCTCGATCTCCGCGATCACGCACGCGATCGTCGACGGGTTGAGCCGGCCCTCTCCGAAGCGGACGACGGTCTTCGCGAACTCGGCCGCCGCCAGCGCCCGGCACTCGGCGTTGAGAGACCGGTGGTTGACGGGCGCCTCCTTGAAGCACTCCAGCGGCTTGCGGCCGAAGATGACCTCGAACTCCTCCCACCCGCGCAACGTCCAGTACGTGTCGTAGGACGAGACGGCGGTCGCGCGCAGCCACCGCCACAGATACTGCGGATCCAGGTGGCTCGGCGACTCGGTGACGCATCGCCCGCACAACAGCACGAGGTTGTCCGTGGTGCGACTGCCACCCATCGACGCAGGCACGACAAGGTGTTGCTCCAGTGAGGACCTGTAACCACAGCGCCAGCATCTTTCGTGTGCGGTGCTCCAGTCGACGACGAGGTCGACCTCGTGCTCGACCCAGTACGCGACGATCTGCTGGTTGCTGATGCTCATGGTGCCCTCCCCAGTTGAGTTGACCTTCCTGTCGGTGTCGCGGGCGATTGCGTTTCACATACGGGCAGCTGATAAAACAACGCGGCGAAGGGGGAGAAATGCGTTCGTTCGACGACTTACGCCGTTACCTGCTCGGACAGCTCAACGCCGCTGTTCGGCGACCTGGCATGTACGGCGGTGAGGCGGTGATCCTCAACCTGCTAGACGCGCTGGCGTTCGCCGACGACCGCACGGACCGATGGCAGACCGAGCTCGACGCACTGGTGGCGCGCGGCGCGGCCAACGCGGCGATGGTGAGCGGCGCGGTGCACGAGGTGCTCGGCCACCGCAGCGAGGACGTCATGGCGTCGGTGTACGCGGATCTCGCGCACCGGCAGGGCTGGTTGTCGCTGGACGCGGACAGCCGGATTCCCGGGGTGCTCGGCGAACGGGACTGCGTGCTCGACGACGTGATCGCGGAGTACGGCGAACCGCCGTTGTGGCTGGGCGGCACCAACCCGAAGTACTCGAAGACGCTGGCCTACCCGGACCGGTCCGGCTCGCTCGTGTTCTTCCACTTCATGCCGGAGCTGCGGCTGATGGCGACGAGGCGTGGCGAGGGCGGGTTCCGCGACAGCTTCGTCTTCACGCCTGCCGGGCAATCGCGGTGACGATCTCGATGAACTCGGCGATCAACGGTGTGCGCCGGTGCTCGGCCCACGCCAGCGCCACCTCGTTCGGCGCGATGTCCTCGATCGGCACGTGCACGAGGTCGTCGCGCGAGTAGAACACCGCCGTCGACAACGGCAGGATCGCGACGCCGCCGTGCAATGCGACGTGCTCCAGCTTCTCCTCGACGGACCGGAACCCCGGCGGGTCGGTGTGCTGCACGCGCCGCTCGCCGGACAGGTCCGTCTCCAGCACGCTTTCCTTGCCCGCCAGCCGATGCGTCACCGGTACCACGGCCACCCGCGGCTCGCTGAACAACGGCGTCAACCGCAGGCCGGCGTCAGGAACCGGCAACCGCACGTAGCTCACGTCCACGCGCCCGTCGTGGATCACCTCGACCTGGTCCTCCCACGTCGTGCGCAGGACGTCGACCCGCAGCCCGGGGTGCCGCGAAGCCAGCAGGCGGACCGCGGGCGTGATGATCAGACCCGGCATGAAGCCGACCGTGAACGTGTCCGCCACGCCCACGCGCCGCAGCAACGCCGAGGCCTGCGCGAGCAACGGGCGGGCGTCGGCCAGCAGTTGCGCACCGGCAGGAGTCAGCGCGGTGCCCTTCGAGGAACGGTCGAACAGCTGCACCTTCAGCTCGGCTTCCAGCGCGCGGATCTGCCGCGACAGCACGGGCTGCGCGATGTGCAGCGTCTCGGCGGCGCGGCCGAAGTTGAGCTGCTCCGCGACCGCCACGAAATACCGCAGCTTCCGCAGGTCCAGGTCCATACCTCCAGGGTATGGCAGACGACCGGACAAGTCTTGGACCACGCGCCCGTCGCGGGAGCACGCTGGAACCATGAAATCCACACTGGACGGACAGCGTGTCGCGATCCTCGGCGGCTCTTCGGGAATCGGCCTGGCGACGGCCCAGGCCGCACGGGACGCGGGCGCGCAAGTCACGATCGTCTCGCGCAAACCGCAGCCCCAGCAGGGAATCGCCACGCACGCGGCTGATCTCACCGATCCCACCGCGGTGGTCGACGTCTTCGCGGCGATCGGCGAGATCGACCACCTCGTGTACACGGCGGGGGAGCCGCTCGAACTGATGGAGATCGGCGCCCTCGACCGCGACCGCGCGAGGACCTTCTTCGGCCTCAGGTACTTCAGCGTGCTCGACGCGGTGAAAGCAGCCAACGTCACCACTTCGATCACCCTCACCACCGGCATCGCGAAAGACCGGCCGGGACCCGGTTGGGCGGTCGCGGCGAGCATCTGCGGCGCCGTCGAGGCGTTGACCAGGGCACTGGCCGTGGAACTCGCGCCGCTGCGGGTCAACGCGGTCAGCCCCGGCGTGGTGCGCAGCCCGTTGTGGGGCCCGGACGCCGGCCAGCTCTACGCGGACGTGGCCAGGACGCTGCCGCTGCAGCGGGTCGGTGAGGTCGAGGAGATCGCGCACGCGTACCTGTACCTGATGACGCAGCCGTGGACGACCGGCACGATCCTCACGGTCGACGGAGGTACCGTGCTCGCCTGAAATCCGTTGCGGGGCAAGGTAAAATGACAGGTGATGCGCATAGTTCTGCATGCTCGTGCGCGCCTGGACCTCGCATACGACTCGCTCGACGGGCTCTCCGTCGGCGACGCTCTGGGCGCACAGTTCTTCATGGTCGGCCGCTCGTTGCCCGACCTCGTGGCCGGCACGCCGCCACGAGGGCCCTGGGAGTGGACCGACGACACCGAAATGGCCTGCAATCTCGTCACCGAGCTCCGTGATCACGGCGACATCGACCAGAACCGGCTCGCGGCGATCTTCGCCGACCGCTGCGAGCCCTATCGCGGGTACGGCGCGGGAGCGTTCGTCATCCTGCGCAAGATCCGTCAGGGCACGCCGTGGAAAGAGGCGGCGAGCAGTGCGTTCGGCGGTCAGGGTTCGTGCGGCAACGGCGCCGCCATGCGGATCGCACCACTCGGTGCGTACTTCGCCGACGACCCGAAGGTGGTGACGGAGCAGGCGATCAAAGCCAGCGAGGTCACGCACCAGCATCCGGAAGGCATCGCGGGCGGCGTGGCCGTGGCGCACGCGGCGGCCATCGCGACGATGGCCAGGCTGTCCGGGTCGCCACCGCGGGACCTGCTCGGCAACGTCGTCGAGCACCTCGAGGACTCGTTCGTGCGCAGGGGGATCGAGAAGGCGCGCAAGATCGACAACGCCGAGGAGGCGGCCTACGTCCTCGGCAACGGTTCACGCGTGACGGCGCAGGACACCGTGCCGTTCACGCTCTGGGTCGCCGCCCACCACCTCGGCGACTACCGCGCGGCCATCACGACGTGCGTCAAGGCGGGCGGTGACGTCGACACGACCGCCGCGATCGTCGGCGGCATCATCGCGAAGGCACCACCGGAGTGGCGTGCGGAGCGGGAGGGGCTCCCCGACTGGGTGAGTCGAGAGTGATTTATTCATCACGTGTTGAGTTTTTGGCCGAACGCTCGTAACCTCCTCTTCAGGTGAAACCTGGAGGAACCATGTCGCTCGTCCTCGACTTCAGCGCTGTCGACGGTTCGATGCTCGCCATCGTGGGCGGGAAGGCCGCGAACCTCGGTGAGCTCACGCGGGCCGGCCTGCCGGTGCCGCAGGGCTTCTGCGTCACCACGGAGGCCTACCGCGCCGTCGCCGTGGCGGACGAACTGGCGAGCACGACTCCGGAGAACGCCCGCAGGACGTTGGTGGAAACCCCTGTGCCGCGGGAGATCCGGGACGCGATCGTCGCCGAGTACCGCAAACTCGGTGACGGTCGCACTCCTGGGCTTCCGGTCGCGGTGCGGTCCAGCGCGACGGCGGAGGACCTGCCGTTCGCGAGCTTCGCCGGCCAGCAGGACACGTTCCTCAACGTCGTCGGCGAGGACGCGGTGGTCGACGCGGTGCGCCGCTGCTGGGCATCGCTGTGGACCGACCGCGCCGTCAGCTACCGCGAAACGAACGGCATCGACCACACCACGACCTACCTGGCTGTCGTGGTGCAACGGATGGTGCAGTCCGAGGTCTCCGGCGTGATGTTCACGGCGAACCCGGTCACCGGCACGCGCGACCAGATCGTCATCGACGCGAGCCCCGGCCTGGGCGAGGCGGTGGTGTCGGGCGCGGTCAACCCCGACCACTTCGTCGTCGACGGATCCGAGATCGTCGAGAAACGGCTGGGGGACAAGAAGTTCGTCATCCGCTCGCTGCCCGGCGGCGGTACCGAGCACGTCGAGGTCGGCGAGAACGGCGAACCCTGCCTGACCGACGGGCAGATCCACGCGCTCGCCGTGCTCGGCCGCAAGGTGCAGCGGCACTACGGTTCGCCGCAGGACATCGAGTGGGCGATCGACGCCGACGGCGAGCTGCACCTCACCCAGGCGCGGCCGATCACGACGCTGTTCCCGTTGCCGGACAACCCCGACGGCGGCGCTCACGTCTACTTCTGCTTCAGCCTCGCGCAGGGCCTCGAACGACCGATCACGCCGATGGGACGCGCGGCGTTCCGCGAGATCGCCAAGTCCGCGCTCGAGATCGTGATCGGCGACCCGAAGAGCAAGTCCTACGTGGAGAACGGCGAACGGATCTTCTTCGACGCCACCAAGGCCCTGCAGAGCCGCGTCGGCCGGGAGTTCATCACCCGGTTGCTCGGCGTGATGGAGGCGCGATCTTCCGAGGTGCTGCGCAGCCTGTTCGACGACCCGCGCTTCGCGATCAGGAGCCACTCGCCGACGCCCGCCCTCAAACGCGTCCTGCGGCTGGGCCGCCGGTTCCGCGTGCCGGTGGTCGCCTGGAAAGCGCTGACGAACCCGGAGAAGGCCGTGCGCACCGCGTTGCTGATGGAGCGCGAGATCCTCGAGAAGTCCGCGGCACTCCCGATCGAACAGGCGCTGCGGCAGTGCGTCATACCGGTGCTGCCGCGACTCGCGCCGACCGCGTTGATCGGTTTCGCGATGCTGGGCCTGGTCGGCAAGGTGGTCAAGGTCGAGCCCGGTGAGCTGCAGACCGTGCTGCGCGGCCTGCCCAACAACATCACCACCGAGATGGACATGGCGATGTGGGACCTCGCGCAGCAGATCCGGCGCGACCCCGTGGCGCTGCGGCAGTTCCAGAACGGTGAACGCCCCGCCGCGGTGGATGTCTTCCTCGCGAAGTGGGGTCACCGCGCCGTCGCCGAGATCGACCTCGGTCTGCCCCGGTGGTCCGACGATCCGACGTACGTCATCGGCGTGGTGCGGAACTTCCTGCGCCTGGAAGACGAGAACGCCGCGCCGACCGAGGTCTTCGCCCGCGGCGCCGCGGAAGCCGAAGCGATGATCGAAACGCTGGCGAAGCGCGCGTGGGGCCGTGGCTGGTTCGTGCGCTTCGCGTTGCGCCGCACCAGATTGCTCGCCGGCCTGCGGGAGTACCCGAAGTACCTGATCATCACGCTGTTCGGCGCACTCCGCAAGCGCATCGCGGACCACGGAGCCGACCTGGTGTCGCAGGGCCGCCTCGCGCAACTCGACGACGTGTACTTCCTCAACTTCGAGGAAATGCGTTCCACGGAAGGAGATCTGCGCGAGGTCGTGGCGCAGCGCCGTGAGGTCTACGACCGCGAGTTGCGGCGCAGGCACATCCCGCGCGTGCTGCTGTCGGACGGCACGGAACCGGAAGCCGTGCACCACGGTGGCGCCGTGGAAGGCGATCTCGTGGGCACCCCGGCGTCGGCGGGCACGATCACCGGCATCGCGCGCGTCGTGATGGACCCGGTCGGCGCGCACCTGGAACCCGGCGAGATCCTCGTGGCGCCCTCGACGGATCCGGGCTGGACGCCGTTGTTCCTGACGGCGGGCGGGCTCGTGATGGAGATGGGCGGCGCGAACTCGCACGGCGCGGTGGTGGCCCGTGAGTACGGGATTCCGGCGGTGGTGGGGGTGCGCGAGGCCGTGACGCGGATCAAGACCGGCGAGCGGATCACCGTGGACGGCAGCACGGGCGCGGTCACTACACTGGACGACGGGTCGTGACTGGCGCAGTCGAGGTGGAGCACCACCGGGGAGCGACCCTCAGCTGACCGCTGCCGCGCGCCTGGGCGAATCCATCGGTGGAGGCTGCCCATGTTGATGTCCGGAACCCAACTCGCGCGCGACATCGTCCAGCGAGCGTCCGAGAAGGCCGCCGGCCACACGTCGCGCACCGGCCGCAAACCCTGTCTGGCCACGGTGATCGTCGGCGACGACCCGGCCTCGGTCACGTACGTGCGGATGAAGCAGAACCGGTGCCACCAAGCGGGACTCGAGTCCCGCCGCGTGGCCCTGCCGGAGGAGACGACGACCGAGGAGCTCGTCGCGAAGATCCGCGAGCTGTCGGACGACGCGGACGTGCACGGCATCCTGTTGCAGCACCCTGTTCCTCACCACATCGACGAGCGCGCGGCGTTCGAGGCGATCGCGCCGCACAAGGACGTCGACGGCGTGACGATGCACTCGTTCGCCGGTATGTCCTTCGGGCACAACGGGTTCGTGTCCTGCACGCCCGGCGGGATCATGCGCCTGCTGGACGCCTACGACGTGGACATCGCGGGCAAGCACGCGGTCGTGATCGGCCGCAGCCCGATCCTCGGCAAGCCCGCCGCGATGTTGCTGCTGGCCAGGGACGCCACCGTGACGATCTGCCACTCGAAGACGATCGGCCTGCCGGAAATCGTGCGCACGGCGGACATCGTGGTCGCCGCGGTGGGCAAGCCGCGGTTCGTCCAAGGAGACTGGATCAAGCCCGGCGCCGTCGTGATCGATGCCGGCTACAACGAGGGCAACGTCGGTGACGTCGACTTCGACGCCGCCGCGCACGCCGGTCTGATCACGCCCGTACCAGGGGGAGTGGGCCCCACGACGATCGCGGTTCTGCTGGAACAGACCGTTGACGCCGCCTCCCGTGAGCTGAACGCGTAATCTCGGGTTTGTGGCTGAGTCCAAGGGTGAGTCCAAGGGTGAGCTGAACAAGGTCCAGCAGGGCCTCGCCGACTACCTGCTGCGTGCCGGCGTGGACGGGTTCGGCCCGTTCAAGAGCGCACGCGAGGCCGCGTCCGACGCGCTCGTCAAGAAGGGCGACGAAGAGGCCGCGATCAAGCACCTCGTCCGCACTCACGTGGCGCTGGCCGGTGCGCAGGGGTTCATCACGAACCTCGGCGGCCTGATCACGCTGCCCATCTCGTTGCCGTCCAACGTCGCGGCCACCTACGTGATCCAGACGCACCTCATCGCGTCGATCGCGTCGATGCGCGGTCACGACGTGGACAGCGAAGAGGTGCAGACGGCCATCCTGCTGTGCCTGCTCGGCAACGCCGGAACCGAACTGTTCAAAAAGGTCGGCATCAAGCAGTTCACCAAGAAGGCCGCCTCGGCACTTATTACAAAATACGGTACAAAGAAGCTCGGCACGATCGCGGCGAAGGGCGTTCCGGTGCTGGGCGGCGTCATCGGCGGTGGCGTCGACGCCGCTTCTACCAGAGCGGTCGGCGCATTCGCAAATCGCTACTTCGCTCACACGAACCCGTTGCCGAAGGTTATCGACGGCGAGGTGCTCTCGGTCGAGATCGAAGAAGCGGACGGAACGGCCGATTCGCGCTAGCTCAGCCGGTCCAGTGCGGAGCTGAACGCGTCCGGCTGGATGTGCACGCCACCGCTGAACGGGTTCTGCAACTGGTAGATCGCGAACAACAGCAGAACCAGCGTCGAACTCAGCGTGATGGTGATGAGCAGCTGTGAGATCAGGTTCGGCCCGCCGAACAGGAACGGGAACAGCAGCGAGAGCCCGGTGCCGATCAGCAGCGCGAGCCACACGACCGGGTTGACGCCGTTGCCCACCGCGTCCAGCCGCTCCTGCCTGGCCTGGTAGACCTCCCACAACTGGTTCGCGGCCTCGGTCTTGCGGTCCTCCTGCCAGCCGCCGTCCGGCGCCGCCGTCGCGATCGTGTCCCTGAGCTGGTTCAACGTGTTCCAGCCCTGGTTGCCGACGTCCTGGCCCTCGCGCATGCGCGGCCACTCGTCGTCGACGACGGTCGAGACGTAGTCCCGGATCAGCTGCTCCACCCTGGTCTTCGCGGGCTCCGGCAGCGAGTCGGACGACCAGTCGACGGCGACGAGCGCGTTGGCCTCCTTCTGCACCTGCTCCTCCGCGCCGTTGGCCGCGTCGAACAGCGAGATCAGGATGAACGCGATCAGCACGGCGTGCAGGCCGGCGACGATGCTGAACACCGATCCGCCCGGGCCGAGGTTCTTCTCGCCCACTTCCTCCGAGCCGAACCGACGGGTGACCACGACGAGGACGGCGGAGATGACGGCGGCTCCGATAACCCAGAGCGTGCCGGTGAGGTAAATGCTCAATTCGGCTCCTTTCTGGTGTGGGATTAGACCACGGTCTACTGTGGCCGGTACAGCACGGTCTGGTTAACGAGCAATGGTCAGGTGCGAATGCGCGGCAACAGCAGTGATACCCGGTTGTCGTATTGGACTGCTCCATTCCGGTGGCGGCGGAATTTGCTCGCGTTGAGCGGCGTCTCGTCTCTTCTGGTGCTTTCCGCGCCGTTCACCAGCGCTGTTGCTCAGGCCGCACCGCCGAACTGTGACGCTTATCAAGTTCGTTCATCCCATCGTGGCGCACTCTCGACGTTGGCCAAGGTGGACACGTCATCCGGTGGGGTGACGGAGATAGCTCGGCTCGACTACGCGGTGAATGCGCTGGGGTACTCGGCGACGTTGGGCCGTCTGGTTGGTCTTACGTCGAAGGGGCGGCACTGGTGGAAGAACCCCTCGCACGTCGTGCTGATCGACACCAAGGGCGTGGTCGACGACCTCGGACCCGTTGGCGCGCACTGGTTCCGCACCGACGACGTGTCCGCGGGCGCGGTCGTCGGCACCACGTTCTACGTGCGCGACAACGCCCGGCTGCACGCGATCGACATCGACCCGGAGAGCCCGTCGTACCTCGAGATCGTGCGAACCGTCGTGCTGGACTGGCCCGCGCTGACGCTCGACGACTTCACCGCGAACCCGGCGAACGGGAAGCTGACCGGGGTGTCGGCGGCGGGCCGGGGTCCTGGCGAGGTCGTGACGTTCGATCCGGTGTCCGGACGTGGGCTCGGCAGGACGGAAGTCGCTGAGCTGCCAGGGAAATCCACCTATGGCGCCGTCGTGATCGACTCGGCGGGCACCGTCTACGCCACCAACAACGGCTACCAGGGCCGCAGCCGCACCTACCGGGTGTCCGGCAGCGCGGTGGAGCTGTCGGCGGGCCCGGAGATGGGCATGATCGACGCGGCGGGGTGCCTGCCGAACCCGATGCCACCCCGTGCCGAACCGCCCGCGCCCCGGCCGGAGGTGCCGCCCCCGCCGCCTCCCGCTCCGGTACCGCCGCCCGCCCAGGCCCCTGCGCCCGTTCCCGCGCCGGTCGTCCCGCCGACTCCGGTCGTCGCGACCACGCCGCCTTCCGTTCCGCCGCAACCAGTTCCGGTGCGTGCCGCGCGGCAGCGAACCGAGCCGCGCAAGGATCTTCCGCTCACCGCCGAGACCACGCCGCTGACGAAGTCCCGCAAGTGGGCGATGGTGACGATCATCCTGGTGATGCTGGGCGCCGGCGCCGCCGCCGCGAGGGCCCGCGGATAAATCGGTTGGCGTGACACGGCGGCGTCGCTAGCGTTGCGGACATGTTCTTCATCTGATGAAGCCCCGCGGCGCTCTCGACGCTGCCTGCGCGACTCTTGAAGTCGCCTCGGTGACCCTTTCGCGGGTCCTTCTCTCACGGCCGTCTTCCGCCGTGTCCTTGCACGCCCTCGTCACGAGGAGGCTTTCGCATGCCTGCGACCACCCCGCCAGAGCCGTCCAACCGCGCTGCGCGCCGCGCGCAGAAGCGGGGCAAGATCGACCAGAACCCGCACGTCCAGCTGCCACAGCAGCGCGTGCCGGTAGTCCCGCCGCGCCAGTTCATGGCCCGTCGCCGCGGTGGATCCGCGTAGCCGACGCCGAACCGGGCGCGACACCGCAGGGGCACGTTCACCCGAACGTCCCCCTGCTCCCTTTGTGGGCACGATGCGGGTTCGATCTCCCGTTCTGTCCGGATCCGATCTAGCCTGAGTTGCTACCGGACCGACAGGATCGGAGGCGCCAGGTGAGGATCGCTGACGTTTTGCGGACCAAGGGATCGTTGGTCGCGACCATCGAGCCGGACGTACCTGTGTCCGAACTGCTCAGAGCATTGGCTGAACACAACGTCGGCGCCATCGTCGTCGTCGGCCCGTCCGGCGTGGCGGGAATCGTGTCCGAGCGCGACGTCGTGCGCCGTCTGCACGAATCAGGCGCTGAGCTGCTGTCTTCTCCCGTATCGGCGATCATGACCACCGAGGTGCACACCTGCTCGCCGTCGGACACGGTGGACAGCCTGACGGTCGTGATGACCGAACGGCGCTTCCGCCACGTACCCGTTCTGTCCGACGGGCAACTGGTGGGGATCGTCAGCATCGGTGACGTCGTGAAGAGTCGGATCGGGCAGCTGGAGCAGTCGCAGGACCAGCTGCAGGCCTACATCGCCCAGGGCTGATCCGACCTGATGCTTGGCAATGAGACTTTTGACTTCGTCGTCAAAAGTCTCATTGCCAAAGCAGGATTCACGTTCAGCCGGCCCGGTCGATGCCGGGCGGCTCGGGGACGTTCTCGGTCTTGGTGCCCGACGGCATCGCCCACATGAAGGCGCGCATCATCGCGTACTGGAGCTTCATGCCGGTGCCGACGTCGCCGGACTCGACGACCTGCTTGAGCGCGGCGAGGATGCCCTTCCAGGTCGCGTCGACCTTGTCGAGCCGCTTGACGTCCGCGGGCCAACCGGAGTTGCGCAGCGTGACGCGCGTGCCGCCGTCGACCTCTTCCAGCTCCCACGAGACGACGGTCCACGGGTCGTCGCGCATGGTGAGCCGTTGCGTGTGGGAGAGCAGCCGCGGCGGGTCGACCTCGACGACGCGTCCGACGACGAAGACCCGCTTGCCGTCGGTCGACCGGTAGTACAGCGGCGCGCCCGGCGTCAGCTCCGAGTCGAGGACGGCGTCCATCATGGCGCGCTGCTTGCCGTCGAGTTTGGTGATCTCCGCCCACACCTTCTCGATGGGCGCGGCGATCACGATGCTGTGCAACAGCTCGGTGCCTGGTTCAGCCAACGTCCTCATCCTCCTGTTCGACGCTCTCGACCGCGTGCTTCAGGCCGACCAGCGCCGCTGCCCAGTTCTCCTCGTAGTGCGCGACCCACCGCTGATGGATCTGCTGGATGGGCACTGGATTCAGGTGGTTGACCCGCTTCCGGCCCCGCGGCTCCACGAGCACCAGATCGGCCTCGCGGAGCACACCGAGGTGCTGCATGACGACGTGCCGGCTCACCTCCAGCGCTTCCACCAGCTCACCTGTGGTGCGCGGGCCGGTGCGCAGGACGTCGAGGATCGCGCGCCGCAGCGGGTTCGCCAGGGCGCGCCAGACGGCGTCATCATCATGTGGCAACTTCATTACGTAAGATTTCTAACACCTAACCTGGCTCGTGTCGAGCGCAGCGGACGGAAGAGTGCCCCTGAAGATTGACTCGGGAGTCAGTCGGTGATGTGATCACGCCCGCACCCGAAGTGGTGCAGACCTTTTCCCTAAATCCGCCGCCATGGATGTTGGGGAGGAACGGGCGTGGAGATCTCTCGGCGTTCGGCGTTGATCGGTGGGGCGGCGGCAGTTCCGCTGCTCATGGCCGGTTCCGGGCTCGCGCAGGCGGCTGCCTGGAAGCTCAAGTGGAGTCCGCAGGCGAACAAGGACGGTCTCGGCGCCTTCGAGGGCATCGAGGACGACCGCGCCGGCTCGCATCCGGGCACGAAACACATCTACGTGTCGGGCAACGACTACCGGTTCGACATGCACACCCGCGACCGGGACACGTCGACCGACCGGCAGCGCAACGAGGTCCGCGGCATGAAGGCGGGTGGCCAGAACCTCGATATCGACAACGGTGAGACGTGGAAGTGGACCTACTCCATGTTCATCCCGAGCTCGTTGAAGTCGACGACCTCGTTCACCCACATCATGCAGACCAAGATGCCCGGCCTCGGCTCCGCGCCCGTGACGGTCATGTCGCTGCGCCGCACCGGTGGTGTGCAGAAGATCGAGTTCAAGATCACCGAGGGCAACGTGCTCGTCGGCGAGGTGAACCTCGAGCCGCTGCACAACAAGTGGATCGACACCGAGGTGGAGATCAAGGCCGGCAACGGCACCGGGCGCGTCCGCTGGGTCGTCCGCGAGGGCGGCCGCACCGTGCTCGACGCGACGAAGAACAACGTCGACACGTGGCTCGACGACCGGTTGCGCCCGAAGTGGGGCATCTACCGCTCACTCGGCGACACATCGGGTGCACTACAGAACTGCTACCTGCTGCTGCGCAACCTCAAGGCCTATAAGTTCGAATGATGCTGCACGACGTCACCGACGCCACGCACCAATATATTAGTTTGCTCGCAGGTGGCCAGCGCGAACACGCGATTCGCGCGGTCACCGACGACGACCTGAGGCACCGCTGGGCGTATACACCCGGTGCACGGGCCGGCCTCGTGCTCGGCGAGCTCCGGCGTGACCAGCGCAAGGCTGTACACGGAATGCTGGCGACCGTCCTCAGTCCACACGCCTACGCGCAGGCCGCGGCGGTGATGGCGCTGGAAGACGTGCTCGACCACCGCGAGGGCGGGCACCGCGATCGGCACAGCGGCGACTTCTGGACAGTGCTCTTCGGCACGCCCGGCGACGACGAACCGTGGGGCTGGCGCGTCGAAGGCCACCACCTGTCGGTCAACGTGGTGGTCGTCGACGGCCGCGTCTCGGCGACCCCGTTCTTCCTCGGCGCGAACCCGGCCCGCGTCACCTACCGCGGCCACGTCGTCGGCCAGCCGCTCCGACTCGAAGAGGAACTCGCCCGCGAGCTCCTCGACCGGATGGGCCCGACCGCCCGCCGCCTCGCCGTCGTGTCCGACACCGCCCCGCACGACATCCGCAGCGGCAACTCCCCGCGCGTCAGTCCGTCCGAACCGGTCGGCGTGACGCCGGCACAGCTCGGCAAGCCCGCGGGTGAGCTGCTCGTCGACATCGTCCGCTTCTACCTCGACCGGCTCGCGTTCGAACTCGCCGACGAGGAGTTCGCGCGGATCGACCAGGAACGCCTGCACTTCTCGTGGGAGGGCTCGCTGCGCCGCGGCGAAGGCCACTACTACCGCGTCCAGGGCCCGGAACTGCTCATCGAGTACGACAACACGGCCAACGAGGCCAACCACGTCCACACCGTGTGGCGGCGTCATTCGGGTGACTTCGGCGACGACCTCCTCGCCGCCCACTACGACTCGTCACGGCACACTGTCGCCCGTGGAGTGGCCCAAAACAGTTGAAGACGCTGTCGCACTGCAAGAGCGCCTGCGCACCCAGGTGATCACCACGAGTGCCCCTGACCTGCGAATAGACACCGTCGCGGGCTTGGACGTCGGCTACCGCAGCAATGACACGGTTGCGGGCGTGTGCGTGGTGTTGGATGCAAAGACGCTGGTCGTCCTCGATGAGGTCGTCGTCGAGGACACGACGGACTTCCCATATATCGCGGGGCTCTTCGCGTTCCGGGAGATGCCGGTGCTGCTGCGCGCGCTCGATCAGGTGACCGTCGCGCCGGACCTGTTGGTCGCGGACGGTCAGGGCCTCGCGCACCCGCGCCGGTTCGGGCTGGCGTGCCATCTCGGCGTGCACACGGGCATCCCGAGCATCGGCGTCGCGAAGAACGCGATGGGCGCGTTCGCGCAGCCCGGCCACGCCCGCGGGTCGACGAGCGACCTCGTGATGGAGGACGAGGTCGTCGGCAGGGCGTTGCGGACGCAGGACGGCGTGAAGCCGGTCTTCGTGTCGGTCGGTCACAAGATCGACCTGGACCGGGCGTGCGCCGAAGTGCTGCGACTCGCCCCGCGCTACCGGCTGCCCGAGACGACCCGCCGCGCCGACACGCTCACGCGGCAGGCTGCTTCGTCGGCGTGAAACTCAGCAGCACGAGCAGGATCGCGCCGCAGACGAGCGCGATGTCCGCGACGTTGCCGACGAACCAGCCGTTGTAGTCGATGAAGTCGACGACGTGCCCGCGCGCGAAACCCGGCGGCCGGAACAACCGGTCGAGCAGGTGCGTCGTCGCGCCGCCCAGCATCAACGCCAGCGCGGCTGCCCGCAGCCTGGTCTGCGGCTGCATGCCGTACCGCGCGAGCATCACGACGGCGACGGCCGCGACGATGGTGAAGATCCACGTCGACCCCGCGCCGATCGAGAACGCCGCACCGGGGTTGTAGAGGAGCCTGAGCTGCAGGAATTCCCCGAGCACTGGGATGGGCGCGCGTCCGGTCAGCGCGCTCTCGGCCCAGAACTTCGTGGCTTGGTCCAGCAGCAGCACGAGCACGGCGATGCCCATCACGAGCGGCACGCGGCGAGAGGTGGTGGTGTCCATTTGCGGACGAGCGTAGTTAAGAACGCCACCGCTTGGCATCAGGGCCCGGAGTCGGGCCCAGAGTCAGGCGCTGGTCACGTCCTCGGCGCCGAACGCTTCGACGTCGTCGATGTCGATCCCCGCGAGGAACTCTTCCTCCAGCGTTGCCGACCGTTCGTCGGTGTCGTAGTCCACGCAGATGCGCCACCGTCCGTCGGTGCGTCGCGCATATGTGTGGAAGCGCCCATAGAACGTGCGCCCGTCGCCGTCCGCGCGCGTCGACACGATCTGGAAGATGCCACGCTCGCTCGCGAGGTCGTTCGAGGCGATGCGCTCGACGAACCGGAACGAGATGGTCACGGAGCTGCCGCGGTCGGCGAGCTCGGCGAACCACTTCCCGATCTGGTCGGAGTAGTCGGCGAACCCGAACACCTGCTTCGCCGGCCCGCCCGCGCGGATCAGCTCCGGCGAGTGCAGATCGAGGAACGCAGCCGCGTCCAGCTTCGAGTAAGCCAGCCGGAACGGGTGCCAGATGTCGTTGTTGAGCTGCCGCAACAGGTTGGTGTCCACCCTTTCAGAAGCTAGCGCGGATACCGCCCGGACTTCATCCGATATTCCGTTGCGGCCCCAACGTCAGGAACGGATGGGTGTCGACGATCTTGCGTGCGACGGTGACGGAGTCGACGAGCGGATGCAGCGCCAGCGCCTTCACGGCGTGCTCGCGCTCGCCACTGATCGCCGCCCGGATGGTGGCGCGCTCGACGACCTTGAGCGCCGTGACGAGTCCGACGCCCTCGTCCGGCACCTGGCTCACCGCGACGGGCCGCGCGCCGTTGGCGTCCACGAGACTCGGCACCTCGATGACGGCGTCGGCGTCGAGGCAGGACAACGTCGTTCTGTTCGGCACGTTGAGGATCAAGGTGGTTCGTTCGTCGCTGGCGATGGCGTGCATCAGATCGAGCGCGACCTGCTCGTAGCCGCCGCCGTCGAGGTCGTTCGTGTCGCGTTCGTCGTCGCGTGTCTCGGCCATGTAGGTCTGTTCGCGTTCGAGTCGCGTCCGTTCCCAGCTTTCCAACGACGGCGTGGCGTAGAACCGTTTCTGCTGCTCCAGCAGGAACGCCCCGCGCGACGCACCGGACTCCACCGCCTCACGCGTGAAGTAGTAGTAGTGCAGGTACTCGTTCGGGATGGCGCCCAGTGCTCGCAGCCACTCGGCGCCGAAGAGCTTTCCCTCTTCGAACGACTCCAGCCGCGCGGTGTCGGCGAGCAGATCCGGCAGCACATCGCGCCCGTGCACGTGGACACCCCGCAACCAGCCGAGGTGGTTGAGGCCGGCGTAGTCGAGCCAAGCGTCGTCGAGGCTGATGCCGGCAGCACGTGCGACGCGTCTGCCGAGCCCGACGGGGGAGTCGCAGATGCCGATGACCCGGTTGCCGAGATGCGCCGACATCGCCTCGGTGACCATGCCGGCGGGGTTGGTGAAGTTGATGACCCACGCATCCGGCGCGTGCACTGATATACGACGTGCGATGTCGAGCGCGACGGGCACGGTACGCAGCCCGTATGCAACACCGCCGGCGCCGACCGTCTCCTGCCCGAGCACACCGCACCCCGCGGCGACGCTCTCGTCGGCCGCGCGCCCCTCGAGCCCGCCGACCCGGATGGCGGAGAACACGAAGTCCGCTCCGCGCAGCGCTTCGTCCAGGTCCGTCGAGGTCGTCACGCTCGGGGCATCCGACACATCGGTCGCGAGTTCCGCCAGGACCCCGCCGACGGCGGCGAGCCGGGTGGCGTCGAGGTCGTGCAGCACGACCTCGGTCACGCGTCCGGGCGATCGATCGGTGAGCAGCGCGCGATAGACCAGCGGCACGCGAAAGCCGCCGCCGCCGAGGATGACCAGCTTCATGCCTTGACCACACCCATTTCGGCCTCTCCTGCAGTACGAGCCGAGCCCTCCGGATCGTACATTTCAGGTGCGGTGCACGACGAATTTCTCACTGCGGCACCGGTGGTCGGCGATGAATTCTTCCGGCAGTGCCGGTGGGCCCGACTGCGGTGGCGCGACCGACGCTGCAGGGCAGATCGTGGCAGCTCAGGCGCTCGCAAGGGGTTCCGCGCACGGCAGATCCGTGATACAAAGAATGGCTTTGCATTTTCGGAATGAATTTTCCGGGAAGATATGAAGGATTGTATCACAGGGGGCAAGGTGTTGGCGAGCGAACAGGCACGGATCACCTCTCTGTATGAAAGGCTCGATCAGAATCGGAACAAAGCGGCCGCTGACCTTGCGGCCGTGCTGCGGGACACCACCACCCAGAGGCTGGACCGCGAAACCGCCGTCCAGGGGCTGACCAGGGAGGTCGGGAAGTACCGGGCGGCGGAGGAGGGGCTGGTCTTCGGCCGCATCGACTCGGAGAAGGGCGAACGGACCTACATCGGACGCGTCGGACTGTTCGACGACGACTTCGAGCCACTGCTGCTGGACTGGCGGGCACCCGCGGCGCGGCCGTTCTACACGGCGACCGCCGCGAACCCGGAAGGCGTCGTGCTGCGCAGGCACTTCCGCGTTCGCGATCGAGAGCTGCGCGACTTCCACGACGACGAACTGCTGACCGACACGACCGCACTGCTCGACGCTCTCAACGCGCCGCGGACCGCGACGATGCGCGACATCGTCTCGACCATCCAGGCCGAGCAGGACGAGATCATCCGCTACTGGGGTCCTGGCGTGCTGGTGATCGAAGGCGGGCCCGGCACCGGCAAGACCGCTGTGGCCCTGCACCGCGTGGCATACCTGCTGTATACGCGTCGTGAACGTCTGTCGCGGCACGGTGTGCTGATCGTCGGCCCGAACACGGGCTTCCTCCACTACGTCGGAGAGGTCCTGCCGTCGCTGGGGGAGACCGACGTCGTCTTCGCGACACCTGGTGAGCTCTATCCCGGAGTCTCCACCGACGTCGAGGACGCCCCGACGCTGCAACGCCTGAAAGGCGATATCTCAGTTCTGGACCTGCTTGCCGTCGCCGTCGCCGACCGGCAGGAACTTCCCGACGAACCAGTCGAGATCGAGTTGGAGGACGTCGTCGTCCCGCTCGACGCCCACATCGCCGCCGTCGCGCGTGAGAAGACGCGTTACTACGGCCTGCCGCACAACGCCGCTCGCAAGTACTTCTTCCTCGCGCTTGCCGAGGAGCTCGTCGCACCGGCGTTGCGGCTGATCGGCGTCGACTGGCCGGAGATCGAGGACGAGGTTCGCCACGAACTCCGGCAAAGCTCCGCGTTGCGCGCGGCGGTGGACCGGTTGTGGCCGCTGCTCACGCCGGAGCAGTTGCTCGCCGACCTGTACCGGGGGCGGTGCTTCCGGATCGGTGCGCCGGAGCTGTACCGGGAGGACGCCGACGTGTGGACGGTGTCCGACGTGCCGTTGCTCGACGAGCTCGCCGAACTGCTCGGCTCGGACGGCTCGGCGGAACGCGCCGCCAGGCGTGAGGAGGAGGAACAGCTCGAATACGCCCGCGGCGTCATGGACGTCCTGTCGATCGACAGGCGCGCCGACAGCGACGAGTACATCGTCACCGACTTCGTCAACGCCGAGGTGCTGGCCGCCCGGCACGAGGTGCGCGACCACCGCACTCTCGCCGAACGCGCCGCCGCCGACCGCACGTGGACGTACGGCCACGTGGTCGTCGACGAGGCGCAAGAACTGTCCGCAATGGACTGGCGGGTGCTCCTGCGCCGGTGCCCCAACAGATCCATGACCGTCGTCGGCGACCTGGCCCAGCGCCAGGCCGCGGGTGGTGTCCGCAGCTGGGGCTCGATCTTCGACCGGTTCACCTACCGCCGGCTCGAGGTCAACTACCGCACGCCCGGCGAGATCATGGCCGTCGCCACACCAGTCCTGAAACTCGTCGACCCCGACGCGTCGGTGCCGGTATCCGTGCGCAGGACCGGCGTACGCCCGTGGGCGCGGCGCGTGACCGATGTATCGGCGGCGGTCCGCGACGAACTCGACGCGCACGCTGACGCACGCAACGGACGCACGATCGCTGTCATCGGTGACGGCTGGATGCCGCCGCGTGCGTCGAAGGGGCTGGAGTTCGACGTCGTCCTCGTCGTCGAACCGCAACGCATGTCGCCCAGCGAGCTGTACGTGGCGCTGACGAGGGCGACGCAACGGCTCGGTGTACTGCATACCGAGCCGTTGCCACGTCACCTACGAGGTCTCCTCTGATACCCACGCGAGGTAGTCGTCGTTGCCCCCGGCCACGGGGGTGACGACGACCTCTGGCACGTCATAGCTGTGATTGGCCTTGATGTGCGCGACGAGTTCGTCGGCGCGGTTGGCGGACGTCTTCACGACGCACTGCCACTCCGCGTCGACGCGCACCTCGCCGTCCCACCGGTAGACGCTGCGAATCGGCACGATCTGCACGCACGCGCCGAGCCGCGCCTCGACGATGCCCTTCGCCAACGACTCCGCGGCCTCGGCGGAGTCGACGGTCGTCGTCACCACGCACACACCACTCACAGCGCGTCGATCTCCTTCAGCAACTGGTCCTTGAGCTCGGCCGGCGCGAACGACGCGCGCACCGCGGACCGCGCCAGGTCGGCGAGCTCTTCGCGGCCGAACCCGAACTGCTCGTGGCACAACAGGTACTCGCGGTCGAGATCGGTGTGGAACATGCCGGGGTCGTCGGTGTTGACCGTCACCGTCACCCCGGCCTCCAGGAGCCGCGGCAAGGGGTGCTCGTCAAAGGACTTCACCGCGCCGGTGCGGATGTTCGACGTCGGGCACATCTCGACGACGATGCCCTCGTCAGCGAGATGGCGCACCAACTCGGGATCGTCGATCGCGCTGACGCCGTGCCCGATCCGTTCGGCCCGCAGATCGCGCACCGCGGCCCAGATCTCGCTGGCCGGCGCCGTCTCGCCGGCGTGCGGCACCATCCGCAGCCCGGCGTCGCGCGCCATCGCGAACGCCTCCCGGAAGTTCGCCCTCGGCGCGTCGGACTCGAACGCGCCCAGCCCGAACCCGACCAGTCCCTCCGGCCGGTGCTCGGTCGCGAACCGCGCACTCGTCATGCCCCAGTCACGATCCCAGACCCCAGGCACGTCGAAGATCCACTGCAGCGCCACGCCATGCACGGCGAGCGCTTCTTCACGTGCTGCCGCCAAGGCTTCGACGAGCTCGTCGTGCGCGATGCCCGCCCGCAGGTGACTCGACGCGCTGATCGTCAGCTCCGCATATCGGATGTTGGTCCGCGCGGCGTCGCGCGCGTATCCGACGATGAGAGTGCGGACGTCCTCGCCGGTGGTGACGAGGTCGTTGACGACGCCGTACACGTCGATGAAGTGGCCGAAGTCCGTGAACTCGTAGAACTTCCGCAGTGCGGCTTCGTCTGTCGGCACGGACCCGTCGGGGTGGTTGCGGGCGAGCGCGAGGACGGTGTCGACGGAAGCCGCGCCGACGAGGTGGACGTGCAGCTCGGCCTTCGGCAGCGCGTGGACGAAGTCGGAAATGTGCATGGCCAATGCTCTCAGGTCAAGGGCCGTTCGACGGGTGACATGTCTTGCAGTCAAGGGGAAGGGTGCAGGGCGAATCCCTTGTACCTGGCCTTGCATTGGGGGTGCCTCGTGAGGGGCGCACGAAGAGTCGCACTGCTGACAGCGGTGCTTGTCCTGCCTTTCCTCCCGACGACCGCCCAAGCCGCTGAGGGGCCGGTCTTCAAGGACGGCGAGGCGCAACCCGTCTTCGACCCGAAGGACGTGGTGAAGGAAAGCCTCTGGGTCCGGGCGCCGGTCGACAGCGACCGCGACGGCAAGGACGACGAGGTCTACACCGAGGTCGTCCGGCCGCGCGCCACCGAACGCGGCCTCAAAGTGCCGGTCGTCTACATGGTCAGCCCGTACTTCTCGGGCGGCAACGACGTCCCCAACCACAACGTCGACGTCGAACTTTACGTGCCGGACAAGCGCAACGGCCGTTTGCTGAAGTCCTCCTCCGACGAACGCGTCACCGCCGCCCTCGGCCCGAACCCGATCACCTCGGGGCGCTATGAGGCCTACTTCATCGCGCGCGGATATGCAGTCGTCTACGCCGAATCGCTTGGCACCGGCAAGTCGACGGGCTGCCCGACGACGGGCGACGTCAACGAAACGATCGGCGCGCGCGTCGTCGTCGACTGGCTCAACGGTCGTGCGTCAGCCCGCACCGCAACGGGTGAAGCCATCAAGGCGACCTGGTCGACCGGCAAGACCGGCATGATGGGCGTCTCCTACAACGGAACGCTGCCCAACGCCGTCGCCTCCACGGGTGTGCGCGGTCTGGAAGCCATCGTGCCGATCGCCGCGATCTCCAGCTGGTACGACTACTACCGCGCTGACGGCGCCGTCGTCGCGCCCGGCACGTTCCAGGGCGAGGACGCCGACGTGCTCGCCGAGTACGTCTACACCCGCGCCGATCGGGAGATCTGCAAGCCGATCATCGCCGAGATCGCGAAGGACCAGGACCGCGTCACCGGTGACTACACCAGGTTCTGGGACAAGCGGAACTACCTGAACGACGTCCGCAAGGTCCGTGCGGCCGTGCTGGCGGTCCACGGGCTCAACGACTGGAACGTCAAGATGACGCACGTCGAGCAGTGGTACTCGGCGTTGAAGAAGGTCGGTGTGCCGCACAAGATCTGGCTGCACCAGTCCGGGCACACGGACGCCGACACGCTGCGCTCGGTGGAGTGGCGGCGCACGTTGAACCGCTGGTTCACCCAGTACCTCTGGGGTCATCGCAACGGCGTCGACAAGGAGCCGAAGGCGACGATCCAGCGTGAGGACAAGACGTGGGCCGACGAGAAGGACTGGCCGGCTCCCGGCACGTCCGACGTGCGGCTGCGGCCGTCCGCGGGCGGATCCGCGAAAGGCGGCCTCGGCGTGTGGCCGGGCCGGGGCGTCGAGAAGCTGACCGATGACGCGACGAAGACGGCCGAATCGCTGATCGACCAGGCGACGTCGCCGAACCGGCTGTCCTACACCTCGGAGCCCACGAAGAAGCCGTTGCGGCTGTCCGGCAAGTCGACCGCACAACTGCGGATCGCGTTCGACCGTCCCGCGGCCAACGTGACGACGCTGCTCGTCGACCGCGCTCCGGACGGCAAGTCGCACGTCATCACGCGTGGCTCGACCGACCCGCAGAACAGGGAGCGGCCGGACAGGACGACGCCGATCAAGCCGGGCAAGTTCTACGACGTCGCCGTGCCGATCGTGCCGGACGACTACATCCTGCAGGCGGGGCACCGGCTCGAGTTCGTGGTGATCTCCAGCGACTACGACTACACGCTGCGCCCGAAGCCGGGTGCCGGACTGTCGCTGGACCTCGCCCGGACGTCGATCGAACTGCCGGTCGTCGGCGGCTGGCGCGCTGTGTTCCAGACGTTCTGACCGTCGTGTTCTGACCGTCGTGTGGGGGGGGGGGGGGCGGCCGGGGGGGGGGGGGGTCCGCCGCCCCCCCCCCAAATGGTTCACCGGGGGGGGGGGGGGGGCCTTGGGCTGGGGGCGGAGTTGGTCCGGTTGCCGACGAACTTCCCTCTGTTGGCTG
>NZ_JBSGXZ010000024.1:0-81305 GCF_053610285.1 Lentzea sp. NPDC054927 | reverse complement strand
TGGGGGGGGGCGGGGGGGGGGGGGGGTGTTTTGCTCGTTTTGGTCGGTGCGTGGTGTGTCCCGGGTCTGGGCGGGCGTGCCCCGCCCGGCGGCGGGCCCCCCCCCCCCGACAAGCTAGCACCCACCCCCGACAAAACCCCGTTCCCGAGCGCTCCAAGATCTCAACCTGTCCACAGCCGCTGAGTTGTCCACAACTTCTCCGCGACCCCGTTGCCGGGCCGTCCCCACCCGCCACTGTGGACCCATGCCCACAACCCTCCCGAAACCCGTCCGAGTCCGCGGCCCCGGCGATCTCTACGCCGCGATCCCGCACCTGATGGGGTTCCACCCGGCCGACTCGCTCGTCGTGCTGGTGCTGAAAGACAATCTGATCAGCATGACCATGCGCGTCGACCTGCCGCGCCCACGACACAGAGGAACGCTGGCAGCCCAGCTGGAAGCACCGCTGCTGGAACAAGGCGCTTCGGAGGTGGTTCTCGCGGTCGTGTGCGCGCCGTCCGAGCACATGCCCGAGGAACTGCCGCACACACCGTTGATCACCGCGCTCAGACACAGGCTGGGCGGTGTGGGCATCGAGGTCGTTGAAGCCGTGTGGCTGCCGTCATGCGAGAAGGACGCGCCGTGGCTCTGCTATCTCGACATCGACTGCCACGGCTCGTTGCCGGATCCTCAGCTGTCCGCCCTGGCCGCCGCGTCGGCCCACGAAGGCAACGTGACGTTCGAGTCGCGCGCGGCCATGGCCGCGATCGCCGCGTTGGACCCACCCGAGGCGCTCGAACGCCGATCCGCGTTGCTCGACGAGCTCATCACCCACTCCGGCGAGCCTGATCCGAGCGCCGAACTGCGTCGGGTGCGGGACGCGATCGACGCTGTGGAAGAGCGCAAGGGACCGTTGCCGGACGCCGAGATCGTCGCGTTGGCGCGGGCGCTGGCGGTGCCCGAGGTGCGCGACGCGAGCATGGGTTTCGCCGCACAGCCCAGGTCCAGATCGGCCGAGCGGCTGTGGCTGGAGCTCACCAGGACGTGCCCGGCGCCGGAGCGTGCGGAACCCGCGTGCCTGCTCGCCTTCTACGCCTACCAGCGTGGTGACGGCGGGATCGCGTCCATCGCGATCGACGCGGCCGAGGACGCCTGCCCTGGCCACGCGTTGAGCAAACTGCTCCGGGCCGCCCTCAGCGCCGCGTTTCCGCCGGACGAGATGAGGGCGTTGTCCATCAAGTACCTGGACAACGCCCGTCAGTTGCTCGCCGCCGGCTCTCAGAGCAGTTCGGGCCGCTCCCAGTCCTGATCCAGGACGTGCTCGGCCAGGAACGCCCACACCGTCTCGTACCAGACCCGAGAGTTCCCGGGGGTGAGAATCCAGTGGTTTTCGGTTGGGAAGTAAAGGTATTTCGCATTGACCCCGTGGCGGACGAGGTCGAAGTACAGCCGATGCCCCTCGCTGATGGGAACCCGGTAGTCCTTGTCCCCGTGGATGACGAGCATCGGGGTCTTGATGTCGGCGACCCGCAGGTGCGGGGAGTTGGCCAGGATCCGCTCCGGCTGGGTGAGGGGATCGCCCATCTCCCGCATCCAGAAGTAGGAGCTGTCGGTGCCGCCGGAGAACGCGTCGAGGTGCCACAGGGACGCGTGCGTGACGATCGCGCGGAACCGGTCGGTCTGAGTGGCGATCCAGTTGGCCATGTAGCCGCCGAACGACCCGCCCATCGCGGCGGTCCGGGAGGCGTCGATGTCGGCCCGTTCGACGGCGACGTCCGTGATGGCCATGAGGTCGGTGTAGGGCTCGGCGCCCCAGCGACCCCAGCCTGCCTTGATGAAGTCGGGTCCGTACCCGGTGGACAGAGCGGGGTCGGGCAGCAGGACGGCGTAGCCGCGGGCGGCCATCAGCCAGGGGTTCCAGCGCCAGGTCCAGCCGTTCCAGCTCATGACCGGACCGCCGTGCACCCACAGGACCAGCGGGGCGGGGGACTCGGGGGAGGCGCCTTCCGGCAGCACCAGCCAGGAACGGACGGTCCTGCCGTCGGCGACGACCGTGGAGATCTCGGTGAGAGTGCCGGGGACCGTGGCGATCGCGCCGGGCGCGCGCAGCCGTTCGGGATCCTGGTCGGCTCCGGTGACGGCGAACCGCACCGGCTGTGGCGGGTGGTCGACCGAGTTGCGCAGTGCGTACAGCGTCTTGCTGTCCGGGCTCACGACCAGGTCGCTGTAGTAACCCGAGAGCGTCAGCTTCGTGACCTCGCCCGTCGCCAGGTCGAGCCGCCAGACCGGCTGGTGACCGAGGTGGCTGGCGACGAAGAAGACCGCCGACCCGTCCGGGCTCACCACCGGGTGGTCCGGCTCCTCCTGGAAATCGGGCGCGAGTGGCGTGATCGAGCCACTGGCCAGATCGATTTGCACCAGGTCGCGCCGGTGCGGGGAGTCCGTGGTGGATTCCCGGAACCGGATCGCGATCACGGCGGTGGCGTCGGGCATGAACGCGGCACCGGAGAAGGAGAAGCCCTCCTCGGAAGCGATGACCCGCGACTGGCCGCCGCTGGTGGCCACGAGCCGCAGTTCGGTCCTGCGACCGTAGGAGGCGCTGACGTCCACGTCGTGGCCGTGAACGGCCCACTTCCCGTCTGGGCTGAGCGCGATGTCCTCGTCGCTCAGCCTGCTTTCGGAATCCTCGCTGAGGGTGGCGACACCCTCCACAGTGGTGTCATCGAGGGGAGCCGAGAACAGACGCGGGTAGGCCGGGCCGAGGTCCGCGTCCCAGTACCTGATCGGGTACGACTCGTGCAGGATCGCTGTCACTCCGGCGTCCTCGCGGGCCTTGCGCTTGGCGTCGTCCTCGTCGCCGAATTCCGTGAAGCGGTACGCGGACGACGTGAAAACCACCGTCTCGCCCGCGGTGCGAAGCTGACCGACTCCGCCGCCCGGCCGCAGCACCTCGCCGGCCTCGCCGTGGACCGGAAGCCGCCACAGCGCCTTCTTGTCCTTTGCCTCGCCTGGCTTCGCGAGCGGGTCCGGGCGCGCCGAGAGGAACAGCAGCGACCCGTCCTGCGCGAACACGGGGGAGGAGTCGCCCTTGGCGGAGCGGGTGAGCCGCACGGCTTCCCGCTCGCCGGTGGGGTCGACCTCCCAGAGAGCGCCCTGCCAGGTCTTGCCGTCCGGGGCGAGGGAGGAGACGACCGTGACGAGCCGGGTGCCGTCCGGGGACAGCGCGAGCGACGCGAGCCGCGGGGTGGCGTTGTAGCTCTCGAAGGAGGCGAAGTCGGTCATGCCGGCTCAGGCTCCGTGCCGGGCGCGGGTGAACTCCCACGCGTCGCGGACGATGCCGGTGATGTCGGCGCGCTCGGGCTTCCAGCCGAGGTCGGCGCGAGCCCGCTCGGCGGAGGCGACCAGCACGGCCGGGTCGCCGGCGCGCCTGGGGGCGACGACGGCGGGGATCGGGTGGCCGGTGACCTCGCGGCAGGTGTCGATGACCTGCTTGACCGAGAAGCCGGTGCCGTTGCCGAGGTTGTAGATCCGGTGCTCGCCGGCGGTGGCGTTCTCGAGCGCGAGGAGGTGGGCGTCGGCGAGGTCCAGGACGTGGATGTAGTCGCGGACGCAGGTGCCGTCCTCGGTGGGCCAGTCCTCGCCGTAGATCGAGATGTGCTCCCGCTGCCCGAGGGCGACCTGGAGCACGAGCGGGATGAGGTGCGTCTCCGTCGCGTGCCGCTCGCCGATGCTGCCGTAGGCGCCGGCGACGTTGAAGTACCGCAGGCTCGTCGCCGCCAGGCCGTGCGCGGCGGCGTACGACGTGATCGCGTGGTCGATGGCCAGCTTGGTGGCGCCGTAGGTGTTGGTGGGCGCGGTGGGCGCGGTCTCGGGGATCGGCACCTCCCGCGGCTCGCCGTACGTCGCGGCAGTCGAGGAGAAGACGAGCTTCGGCGTGCCGTGCTCCTTCATCGCGTCGAGCAGGCGAATCGCGGTGAGGACGTTGCCCGTCCAATACTTGCCGGGGTCCTGCATGGACTCGCCGACGAGGGACTTCGCCGCGAAGTGCAGAACGCCGTCGAACCCTTCCGCGAGGACGTCGCCGATCACCTCGGCGATGTCGCCCCGGACGAAGCGCGCTCCCGCGGGGACGGCGTCCTCGTGGCCGGTGGAGAGGTCGTCGAGGACGACCACCTCGTGTCCGGCTTCGAGCAGCCTGGCGGCGCACACGCTGCCGACGTATCCGGCCCCGCCCGTGACGAGCAGCTTCACCACAGTCCTCGCATTCCCGATGGAGATCGTTGTTCGCTACCGGTCCCGGCCCGCACCCGCGGACGGAACCGCCGTGAAGAGCCTCGGCCGCGTGAGCGAGCGCGAGGCGAAGCCGGCGAGCACGGACCGCTCGACCTCGTCATGCCGGTCGACGGGCACGAGGGCGATGGCCGAACCGCCGAAACCGCCGCCGACCATCCGGGCGCCGAGAGCGCCGGCCGCCATCGCGGAGTCGACGGCGACGTCGAGCTCCAGGCAGGAGACGCGGTAGTCGTCCCGGAGGCTCGCGTGGGAGGCCGAGAGGTGGGGGCCGACGTCGGCGAGCTTGCCCGCGCGGAGCAGTTCGACGGTGCGCAGGACCCTGTCGTTCTCGGTCACGACGTGCCGCACCAGCGGACGCAGCTCTTCGGGCAACCGGACGAGCGCCTCGTCGAGTTCCGCGATGTCGACGTCGCGCAGCGCCGGGACGCCGAGGATGCCGGCGGCACGTTCGCAGCCCGCCCGCCGGGCGCCGTAGCCCCCGTCGACGAGGGCGTGGCTCGCGCGGGTGTCGACGACGAGAACCTCGAGCCCGCTGGCAGCCGCGTCGAACGCGACCTGCTCCGGCTTGCCGGAGCGCACGTCGTAAAACAGGGCGTGCGCTTCGACGCAGCACAGCGATGCCGTCTGGTCCAGGATGCCGGTGGGTGCGCCCACGAAGTCGTTCTCGGAGCGCTGCACCCAGCGCGCGATGTCCGGCCGCTCGGCGTCGACGCCGGCGAGGCCGAGCAGGGCGAGGGCGACGGCGCACTCCAGAGCGTGCGACGAGGAGAGACCGGCCCCCGCGGGCACGTCGCCCGCGATGACGAGGTCAGCGCCTCCGCTGACGGGGATCCCCTGCTCGCGCAGGGCCCAGGCGACGCCACTGGGGTACGCGGCCCACCCCTTGACGGTGCCGGGGACTAGGTCGGCCACCACGACCGGGTCCGCGTCCTGCACCCCGCCGTCGTCGCCGAGCGTGCTGACGGTCATCACGCCGTCGGCACGCGGCGACGCCGCGACCGCGATGCGGTGGGGCAACGCGAACGGCAGCACGTAGCCGTCGTTGTAGTCGGTGTGCTCGCCGATGAGGTTGACGCGGCCCGGTGCCGACCAGACCCCCTCGGGAGCGCGTCCGTGCAGCTGCTGGAACGCGTCGGCGGCCTTCGCCGCCGGAGTGGTCGTCTGGGTCACCGGGCGAGCACCATGACGGCGTGGGCGACCGCGGGGTCGAGTTCGGCGGTGTTGCCGTTGCTGCCGCGCACGTGGATGACCTTGGCGCCACCGAGCGCCTGGACCTCCACGGTGCCGCCCGGCACCACGCCGGCGTCCTTCAGCTCGGCCATCAGGTCCGGGTCGAGCTGGACGTGCTCGGCGATGCGGCGCACCTCGACGCGACCGCCGCCACGGCGGGCCACCTCGTCCACGCGCACCAGGTCCGCCTCGGCGGGCGGGGCGGGTTCACCGTCGCCCAGCTTGTCGAGGCCGGGGATCGGGTTGCCGTAGGGCGAGGTGGTGGGGTTGCCGAGGAGCTTGATGAGCTTGCGTTCGACCGCCTCGCTCATCACGTGCTCCCAGCGGCATGCCTCGCTGTGCACGTGCTCCCACTCGAGCCCGATGATGTCCACGAGGAGGCGCTCGGCGAGCCGGTGCTTGCGCATGACGGCGATCGCGAGGTTGCGGCCCTGCTCGGTGAGCTCGAGGTGGCGGTCCTCCGCCACGACCACCAGGCCGTCGCGTTCCATGCGGCCCACGGTCTGGCTGACCGTCGGTCCACTTTGGCCGAGGCGCTCGGCGATGCGGGCGCGCAGTGGCACCACGCCCTCTTCTTCGAGCTCGTAGATCGTGCGGAGATACATCTCCGTGGTGTCGATGAGGTCGTTCACACCCGCTCCCCTTCGTATGGTGTCGATGGTAGTCGTGCCGGGGGACACAGGTGTCCACGCGGGTGCAGGATGTGAGCCGTGCATCCCTTGATCACTCCTGAGGTCCTCTCCGATGCGCTGAGTGCGCAGCCGGCCACCGTTGTGCTGGACGTCCGGTGGCGTCTCGGCGGACCACCTGGACGCCAAGACTACGAGGTCAGCCACGTGCCCGGCGCGGTGTACGTGGATCTGGACACCGAGCTGTCCGCGCCACCCGGTGCCGGTGGCCGCCATCCGCTGCCGGATCCGGAGCGGTTGCAGGAGGTGCTGCGCCGTGCGGGTGTGCGCGAGGGCGGCCAGGTAGTCGCGTATGACGCGGGGGACGGCTCGGTTGCCGCGCGGGTGTGGTGGCTGCTGCGGTGGGCCGGCCATGCCGACGTCGCGGTGCTGGACGGCGGGTTCGCCGCGTGGGAGGCGGCCGGGCTGCCGGTGAGCGCGGAGGTGCCCGCGCCTCTGACGGGTGACGCCGCCGGGGACGTGGTGGTGCGGGCCGGGCAGATGCCGGTGCTGGACGCGGACGGGGCCGCGGCGCTCGCTCAGGAGGGCGTGCTGCTCGACGCGCGGGCCGCGGCGCGGTATCGCGGGGAGACCGAGCCGGTGGATCCCAAGGCCGGGCACGTGCCGGGTGCACTCAACGCGCCGACGACCGGGCATGTCGGTGCGGACGGCCGATGGCTCGGCGGGGCTGAGCTGGCCGCGCGGTTCGGCGAGCTCGGGGTGTCGGGTGACGTGGCTGTCGGTGCTTACTGCGGGTCCGGCGTGACTGCTTCGTCCGTCGTGCTGGCGTTGGAGGTCGCGGGGATCACGTCGGCCGAGAAGCCGGCGGCGCTGTACGCCGGGTCGTGGTCCAACTGGTGTGCGTTGGACCGGGAGGTCGCCACCGGCGGCTGAGAGCCGGCCTGGCTGGGCGAGCGGCCGGCGGTCAGGCGTTGGGGATGCGGTTGAAGCCCGCGGTGGCGAGTTTGAGGGCGGCGGCGCAGGCGTCCAGGTCGTCGATGGCCACGACGTTCACGGAGAAGGCCGAGGTGATGACGTCCGGGTCGTCGGTCAGCATGACGGTGACCTGGCAGTCCTCCTTGGACGCGCCGACCTGCCACGCGGTGTTGCCACCGATCTCGATCTGCTTCTTCTCGCCTTCCTGATCCACCACGTCGGGGACCGTGACCATCTGGGTGACGAGGGCGGACGGGCCGGTGGTGGTCTGGATGCAGCCACCGTCCGCCGAGGACTTGCCGCCGATCGCGGCTTCGACGTCCGCGGCTTTGAGGACGCCGCAGGTTTCGAGGCCCGCGGCCTTCTTCTTGGTGGTGATCTTCACATCGCCCTGTTTCGGGGCGGTGGGGTCCGCCGGCTTGCTGGCCGGGGTGCTGGCGGGTGGCTTCTTCGAGGTCGAGGTGGGGTCGGCTGGTTCCGGGGCCGCGTTGGCGTCGGCGGTCGCGGTGCCCCTGACCTGTTCGCTGCAGCCTGTGACGGCGGCGAGGGTCAGGCCCAGTGCGAGGAGGATGGCCGCTGGTCGCAGGTTCATGTCGCCTCTGACCCCTGTCCGGTGAGATCGGTTCCGGGTTCGGGGGCCCGGCGAGTGGGGACTGTAGGCGGCGTTCGGGCGGTGGGCACGGGTGGCGGGCCGGTGGCGGGCGATCGTGATCGCCGGTTGGGCCGATCGGTCGGTAGGTTGCAGGTCATGGGTAAGCCAGCCGCGGTTGTCTGGGACAGGTCCTTCCTCGGGTACGACCTCGGTGGCGACCATCCGCTCAATCCTGTTCGGCTCGACCTGACGGTCCGGCTCGCGACGGCGCTCGGGGTGCTCGAGGGCGTGGAGATGCGGGTGCCCGCGGCGGCCAGCGACGAGGAGATCGAGCTGGTGCACCGGCCGGGGTATTTGAGCGCTGTGCAGGCGGCGCCCACGGCCGGGTGGGATGTCGGGCACGGGCTGGGGACGCCGGACAACCCCGTGTTCGAGCGGATGCACGAGGCGTCCGCGTTGGTGGTGGGCGGGTCGCTGGCGGCGGCGCGGGCCATCGCCTCGGGTGAGGCGGATCGGGCGGTCAACATCGCGGGTGGGTTGCACCACGCGATGCCGGACAGCGCGGCCGGGTTCTGCGTCTACAACGACTGTGCGGTGGCCATTGAGTGGTTGTTGCGCAGCGGGGTGGAGCGCATCGCGTACGTCGATGTCGATGTGCACCACGGGGACGGGGTGCAGACGGCGTTCTGGGACGACCCGCGGGTGCTGACGGTCTCGTTGCACCAGCACCCGATGAGTCTGTGGCCGGGCACCGGGTGGGCCGGCGAGGTCGGGGGCGCCGGAGCCGAGGGGAGCGCGGTCAACGTCGCGTTGCCGGCGGGGACGCGGGACGGCGGGTGGATGCGGGCGTTTCACGCGACGGTGCCGTCGTTGCTCAAGGCGTTCAGGCCTCAGGTGCTGGTCACGCAGTGCGGTGTGGACACGCACAAGGAGGACCCGCTGGCGGACCTCGCGCTGAGCGTGGACGGGCATCGGGCGATCTACCAGGCGTTCCGGGAGCTGGTGAACGAGCACGGGTTCAAGTGGCTCGCGCTGGGCGGTGGCGGGTACGAGCTGCTCAGGGTCGTGCCGCGGTCGTGGACGCATCTGCTGGCGACGGTGCTCGACCGCGACGTCGACCCGAACCGGTCGTTGCCCGCGGACTGGGTGGCGCATGCGACACGCATCGCACCTGACTGGCCTTTGCCTGCGTCCATGACGGATGGGTGCGACCCTGGACACCAGCCGTGGGGCGGCGACACGGAGGAGCCGGTGGACAAGGCGATCCGTGAGACGCGCCGAGCGGTGTTCCCGTTGCATGGACTCGATCCCGACGATCCCAGGGACTGACACAAGTGCCAGACAGTGCCGCGGTCAGCGATCCGTTCGACTTCCCCCGGCAGTGGGAGGCGGATGTCGTCCTCAGCGACGGCGGCACCGTCCACCTGCGGCCGATCACGCCGGACGACGGCGAGAAGCTCAGGGAGTTCCACGGCAGGCTGTCCGAGCGGACGCGGTACTTCCGCTACTTCGGGCCCTACCCGCGGATCCCGCAGCGGGACCTCGAGCGGTTCAGCACCGTCGACCACCACGACCGGGTCGCGCTCATCGCGTTGCTCGGCGACCACATCGTGGCTGTCGGCAGGTTCGACCGGCTGCACGGCGGCGACCACCGCGGGGACAGCGCCGAGGTCGCGTTCGTCGTCGAGGACGGGCACCAGGGGCGCGGGCTGGGCAGCATCCTGCTCGAGCACCTCGCTGCGGCCGCCAGGGAGGTCGGGCTGACGCGGTTCGAGGCCGAGGTGCTGGCCGAGAACGGGCAGATGGTCCGGGTGTTCCGCGACGCCGGCTACCAGGTCAGCAGGGCGTTCGAGGAGGGCGTGCTGCACCTGGAGTTCGCGATCGACCCCACCGAGGAGTCCGTCGCCGTCGCCAGGGCCCGCGAGCAGGCCGCCGAGGCCCGCAGCGTGCACAACCTGCTGCATCCCCGGTCCGTCGCGGTCATCGGGGCCTCCACCGACCCGACCAAGATCGGGCACGCGGTCCTCAAGAACCTCCTCGAAGCCGACTTCAACGGCCCCGTCTACCCGGTCAACGCCGAACATCGCGCCGTGCGGGGCGTCCGGGCGTACCCGACCGTGCTCGACATCCCCGACGACGTCGACCTCGCCGTCGTCGCCGTGCCCGCGGCCAGCGTCGACGAGGTCATGGACGCGTGCCTCGCGAAGGGCGTGAAGGCGCTCGTCGTCGTCAGCTCCGGCTACGGTGAGACAGGCCCGGACGGTCTGTCAGCCGAACGCAGGCTCGCGGCCGAAGCGAGAGCGCACGGCATGCGCGTCGTCGGCCCGAACGCACTCGGCGTGATCAACCTCGACCCCAAGGTCCGCCTGAACGCGAGCCTCGCCCCGAAACTCCCCGCACGGGGCCGCACGGGCTTCTTCTGCCAGTCAGGTGCCCTCGGCACGGCCATCCTCGCCAATGCCGCCGGCTGGGGCCTCGGCCTGTCCACGTTCGTCTCGGCGGGCAACCGCGCCGACGTCTCCGGCAACGACCTGCTGCAGTACTGGGAGACCGACCCCTCCACCGACGTCGTCCTGCTCTACCTGGAGTCGTTCGGCAACCCGCGCAAGTTCGCGCGGCTCGCCAGACGCCTCGGCCGCACCAAGCCCATCGTCGCGGTCAAGTCCGGCCGGCACGCCGTAGTCCCCGGACTCGCCGCCACCGCCGCGAAGGTTGACGAGGCGAGCGTCCAGGCGCTGTTCGAGCAGGCCGGCGTGATCAGGGTCGACTCGCTGGACCAGCTGTTCGACACCGCGCTCCTGCTCGCGCACCAGCCGCTGCCCAAGGGCAAGCGCGTCGCCGTCGTCGGCAACTCCACCGCCATCGGCCTGCTCGCCGCCGACACGTTGCTCGCCCAGGACCTCGAACTCGCGGGCGACCCCGTCGACGTCGGCGCCCAGGCCACGCCGGAGGAGTTCGCCAAGGCGGTCGAAGAAGCCCTGGACCGCGCCGACACCGACGCCCTCGTCGTCGTGTTCGTGCCACCGATCGCGGTCCCCGGTGCCGCCTACGCCCGCGCGCTCAAAGAAGCCGCGCACCGCACGAAGCCGATCGTCTCGACGTTCCTCGCGGTCGAGGGCATTCCTGAGGAGCTCAAAATGCCGGGGAAAGGTTCGATCCCCAGCTACTCCAGCCCCGAACGCGCTGTTCTCGCACTGGCCCGCGCCGTCCGCTACGCCCGCTGGCGCGCCGCGCCCCAGGGCAACTTCACGCGCCCGGACGGCATCGACGTCGACAGGGCACGGTCCATTGTGGACAACCCGCAGGCCGAACAACGGCTCGACGACCACACCGCCGTCGAACTCCTGAAGTGCTACGGCATCGACGTGGTCCCGTTCCGCATCGCCCACACCGAGGAGGAGGCGGCGGAGGCCGCCGGCGAGCTCGGCTACCCCGTCGCGATGAAGGCCACCAGCGAACGCCTCCGCCACCGCACCGATCTCGTCGGCGTCAGGCTCGACATCGCGCAGGAAGAATCGGTCAAGGCGGCATACCACGATCTCGCGGCGTTGAGCGGCAAACCGGGCGTGTACGTGCAACGCATGGCGCCCAAGGGAGTCAGCTGCGTGCTCGGCCTGCAGGACGACCCGAGCTTCGGCACGCTGGTCTGGTTCGGACTGTCGGGTCTGGTCAGCGACCTCCTCGGCGACCGCGCCTACCGGGCGGTACCCCTCACCGACACCGACGCGGCGGAACTCGTTGCGGCACCTAAAGCCGCGCCGCTGCTCACCGGTTACCGCGGCGACGAACCCGCGGACCTGAAAGCACTTCAGGAACTGGTACTCCGTTTGGCGGCATTGGCGGAGGACCTTCCGGAGGTGCGTTCGCTGAAGCTCGAACCCGTTCTTGCTTCTGCCGCAGGGGCTTTCGTCAGCAGCGCGCGGATTGTCGTCGGTCCGCCCCCGTCCCTGCACGACGCGGGTCCACGCCGCCTGCGGTGATCGGTTCACCGCAACGATTCCGTTGTCTCATTCACTCCGAGGTATGGACATGCGCCCAATCGCCGCCTAGGTTTCCGGCATCGCCGAGCAACGTTGCCTGAGGTGCATCGGCGCATGCCCGTTGATCGACGCTGTAAGAGGGACGAATGACGCCGAGAGCGCTGCTCCGCCTGGTGGCGACCACATGTGCGGCCGTGCTGCTGCTTGCCTCGTGCGCCGGTGGCGACAAGTCCACCATGGTCGGCAAGGTCAGCTCGGACGACCGCATGATCGTCGCCGTGTCGTTCGACCAGCCGGGCATGGCGGTGCGCAGGCTCGACGGCAGCTACCGCGGTTTCGACGTCGACGTCGCCAAGTTCATCGCGAACGAACTGGGCGTCGACGAGCAGAACATCACCTGGAAGGAAGCGCAGCCCGGCAACCGGGAAACGCTCCTGACCAGCGGTGAGGCCGACATGGTCGTGTCCACCTACTCGATCACGGACAAGCGCAAGGAGATCGTCGACTTCGTCGGCCCGTACTTCGTCGCCGGCCAGGACCTGCTGGTGCGCATGAACGAGACCCGCATCGACGGCCCCAAGTCGCTCAACGCGAGCCTGCGCCTGTGCTCCACCGCGGGCTCCACGTCCGCCGCGTACGTCAAGGAGCAGTTCGCCAAGGACGTGAACCTGGTCGAGTACGCCAAGTTCAGCGACTGCGTCACCGCGCTGCTGGCCAACAACGTCGACGCCGTCACGACCGACGACGTGCTGCTCGCCGGGTACGCCGCCCAGAACCCCGAGCTCCTGCGGGTCGTCGGCGACCCGTTCAGCAAGGAGGAGTACGGCGTCGGCCTGCACCGCGACGACCCCAACAGCAAGGCCAAGGTCCAGAAAGCGCTGCAGAAGATGATCGACACGGGTGCCTGGCGCAAGTCGCTGGAGACGAACATCGGATCTTCCGGCTACAAGATCCCCGACCCGCCGAAGCTCGCGCCCTGATCACACGGGGCGTGACGTAGGCTCACGCCACGTGAACCGCGTCCCGCCGCACCGCGCTGATCGACCCGTTCGCGCGGGCATTCCCGAACACGGCCGAGTCCCGCGCTACTACGCGGTCAAGGCCGAGCTCTTCGACCTCGTCGAGACCCTCGGTGAAGGTACCGTCCTGCCGTCCGAACGCGAGCTCGCCGAACGGTTCTCCGTCTCGCGCGTCACGCTCCGCCAGGCCGTCAGCGAACTGGTGCTCGAAGGCCTGCTCATCCGCCGCCAGGGCAGTGGCACGTTCGTCGCGCCGCCGAAGCTCGTCCAGCCGTTGTCGCTGGTCAGCTACACCGAGGGCATGCGTCGTCAGGGCGTCGAGCCGAACCGCACCGTGATCACCGTCGAGGAGATCGGCGCCGACGACGGCCTCGCCCGCGACCTGATGATCGAACCCGGCGACCCGGTCGTGCACCTCGAACGCGTCCTGCTCGCCGACGACGAGCGCATCGGCCTCGAGTCGACGTACCTGAGTCTTGGCCGCTTCCCCGGCCTGCTGGAGAAGCTCGACCCCGCCGGATCGCTCTACGCGTGCCTCACCGAACGGCTCGGCGTGCGTTTCGCCGAGGCAGAGGAACGCGTCGAGACGGTGCTCGCCACACCCCGCGAGGCGTTGCTGATCGGCACGAACCCCGCGCTGCCGATGCTGTTGCTGCACCGCGTCTCCTACGACGTCGAGGGCCACCCGATCGAACGCGCCCGATCGCTGTACCGCGGCGATCGATTCAGCTTCGTGGCGAGGCTGCACGCGGACCGATAGGCCTTTCCGAGTCAAAAGCGGCAACAACCGCTTTACCGTCCAATATGGATGGAACGGTGAGGGAAAAGGAATTCCTTTCGGGCCCCAACGGATTCGTCCTGCTCGCCAGTGGCGGTGACAGCGTTTTGAGAGGCTGTGCACTGTGCGTGACTTCCCTCGCGCGTCCGGGAGGCTGACGTTCGCCATCCCGGCTCGCACGAGGGCAGATGGCCAGCTGGTGAAGTGACTGCGGGTCACCGGTTCCGGTGCGGGCACAGGAAGATACCGCCCGTTCGCACTCGTTTCCCGCTCAAGTCGCGGAGGTACTGTTGATGCTACGAACTCAGTACGTCCGCAAAGGTGCGGAGGAGCGGGGGTGTGCCGTGTCCTTCAAGTCGGAGTTCCTCGCAGAACTCGAAGACTGCCTGCGCGGTTACGGTGCGGTCCCGGTCAGCAATCCCGACGCACTCGCGTTGTTCATCGAGTTCGTGCGAGCTCTTCCGGAGAGCGATCAGAAGCTGCGTTGCCTCGAAGGCGTCGACCAGGGTTCCGGGTCGTTCTGGAACAACCCGGCGGTGTGGTGGGAGCAGGTGCCGAGGTTCGGCGCGGGACTGCCGCGATGCGGATCGGCGGAGTGCCGCAAGTTGCTGGACGACATGCTCGACGAGGCCATCAGCGACGAGATCGACGTGCTGGAGATGGAGATTCGCGAGCTTCCCAGCTAGAGGTTGCCGGCCAGGGGTGGCCAACCAGTGGTGGAATGCCTGCCGGCGCCGTCGCCTGTTACGGCCACGACGCCGGGGCTTCAACACCTATTTGACGGCAACGAGCGACTTGAACAGTTCCCGATAGCGGTGGAGAGCCAGTCGCAGGTCCTCGGTCTGTGGATCACCGTTTCCCTCGAGCTGCTTGGTGAGGGAGCGGTGGCGAGAGGTGAGTTCCTCCAGCGCCTTCGTCACGAGACCGTCCGCCTTGCGAACAGCCGCCTTCGGGTCGTCGACGAACTCGTACTGCACGGCCTGCCACTCGTCTTCGAGCTTGCTGGACGGCCGCTGCTCAACGCGCTGTTCGGACCGCGGCGTTTCAGAGCGCGGCGTTTCGGAGCGCGAGGTTTCGGTGCGCTGCGACTCGTTGCGCTGCTGATCCGTGCGCTGTGCTTCCGTGCGCTGCTCTTCGGAGCGCTGGGCGTCGGCACGCTGCTGCTCGCTGCGCTGTGACTGCTGCTGCGGCATGCGGTCCGTGTGCTGCGTGCGCTGTTCGGTCTGCGCAGCGCGGTCTGCAGTTCGGTCTGCGGTTCGGTCTTCTGGGCGGTCTGTGCGGCCTTCTGCATGCCGCTCCGCCTGCGCGGTGCGCTCTGCCTCACGCTCCGTCTGGCGCTCGGCCTGAGCGGTGCGTTCGGTCTGCTGCGGGTTCTGCTGGGGTCGCGCCGGGGTGGGCGTCGGAACCCCCGAGTGGGTGGGTGCCTCAGACATCCGTCTTCTCCTTCCGCACGGCCTCACGGTCCTTGTCCTTGCGCGGACCGGCACCGTGTTCGAGCAGGTCGGTGAACAGCTCGCGGTAGTGCACCATCGCGGTGCGCAAATCCTCGGTGCTCGCCTCGCCGATCTCCTGACGTTCGGAGATGTCGTGCGCCTTGCGGTAGTGCTCAAGGGTTTGTGCGTGTTCCACCGACAGCACACTCAGCTGCGCCTCGTAACCCTCGGTGGGGTAGCCGCGCTCGGCCATCAGGTCGGTCACCAGCCGGTCGGCGTCCGCGATCGCGCTGTCCGGCGAATCGACGAACTTCGCTTGCACGTTCGCCCAGTGCCGGCGGTAACTTTCCTGTGCCGTAGCAGAAAGCGGCTTCAGGTCGAACTCGCTGTGGCGGTGCTCCCGCTCGGCGAGCTCCTTCTCCGCGGCCGTTCTGCTGTCACTGTCAGAGACCGCGCGGTCGTATTCAGGGCCGAACCGGTCGCGCAACTTCTTGCGCTGCATGGCGGGCCTCAGCACGAAGGCGAGGACCACCAGCACCACGAGAACCGCGACCACCAGGCCGATGATGGCGCCCGTTGACATGGAAAACCTCCAAGACAGGCAAGTATCTCTGCTGTCCGGAGGCTTCCCATGTGCACGAAAGGGAAACATCAACCCTTGATACAAACCACCTGCTTGAGCTTGGCGACGACCTCGACCAGGTCGGACTGGTTCGCCATCACGGTGTCGATGTCCTTGTAGGCGCCCGGAATCTCGTCCACCACGCCGGAGTCCTTGCGGCACTCGACGCCACTTGTCTGGTCGGCGAGATCCTGCGTGGTGAACGTCTTGCGGGCCTTGTTGCGCGACATCCTCCGGCCGGCACCGTGCGACGCCGACTCGAACGAGTCCGGGTTGCCGAGCCCGCGGACGATGTACGAACCCGTGCCCATCGAGCCGGGGATGATGCCCAGCTCACCGCGCCCGGCCCGGATCGCGCCCTTGCGGGTCACCAGCACGTCCTCGCCGAAGTGGTTCTCCTCGGAGACGTAGTTGTGGTGACACGAGATCGGCTCCTCGAACCGGATCTGCGGGAAGTCGGCGCGCAGCACGTCGCAGACCAGGCGCAGCATGACCGCGCGGTTGCGTCGCGCGTAGTCCTGAGCCCAGTACAGATCGTGACGGTATGCCGCCATCTCCGGCGTGCCCGCGAGGAACACGGCGAGGTCCGGGTCCGGCAGCTCGGCGTTGTGCGCGAGCTTGCGCGCCACCGAGATGTGGTGCTGCGCCAGCTCGTTGCCGATGCCACGCGACCCGGAGTGCAGCATGACCCACACGCGCTGGTCGGAGTCCAGGCAGACCTCGAGGAAGTGGTTGCCGCCGCCGAGCGTGCCCATCTGGTGCATCGCCTTGTCGGCGCGCGCCTTCACCACAGGCGTCAGGTCGTCGAACCGCCTCCAGAACGGCGCCCAGTCGGACGCGTCCCTTTCGGTGAAAGCGGTCGCCTTGTGCTGACCGAAACCGACGGGAACCACGGCCTCCATGCGCGACCGCAGCCCACGCAGCGTCTCCGGCAGGTCGCTCGCCGTGAGCGAGGTGCGCACGGCGGTCATGCCGCAGCCGATGTCCACGCCGACGGCCGCGGGGGAGACGGCGTCGCGCAACGCGATCACCGACCCCACCGTGGCACCCTTTCCGTAGTGCACGTCGGGCATGACCGCGATGTGCTTCACCGCCCACGGCAGCGCGGAGATGTTCTGGAGCTGTTGCATGGCGAACTCCTCGACCTCGTCGGGCCGAGTCCACATTCGGATGTCCACGTTCTGGCCGCGGACCACAGTTGCTGCCATGGACACGAGGTTAGGCGGCGTTCTGGTTGATCCACAAAGGAGTTTCAGTCGTCACGTCACCTGTCACGTCACCTGTCACGTCGACTGCTGACACGAACTCCCACGCCCCCTTGCGCACCTTGGCCTTGCTCATGTCGCCGCCGATGTTCGTGACGAACGCGCGCACCGTCGGGAGGTCGTTGACGTCCGCGATGAGGATCGCCTTGTGCTGCAACGTGACGCTGCCGCCGCCGAGCTTCTCGCGCGCGACCGCGTCCCCGAGCAGACCTTCGCGGACCTGCTTCGCGGTGATGCCGTCGATCTCGACCTGGACGGCGTCGACCTTCGGCGAGTTCGCCGGCAGGAAGCGGAACGTGAGCACCGACTCCTGGCGGAACTGCTTGCTGATCGTCGAAGCCGTGTGCCGCAGGCTGTTCTCGTTGAGGGTGACGTCGAACTTGCGCGAGCGTTCGAACGTCGTCTGCTGCAGATCGCTGGACCAGAACACGCCGTCGAGCAGCGTGGAGCGGGTGGTGACGCCGCCGTTGGCGTGCACGATGCCGCGGACCTCGCGGTCGAACTTCACCAGCTTGTCCTGCAGGCGCGGATCATCGGGGTCGGTGATGATCGCGGTGTTGTTCGTCGCGAAGATCTCCGGGCACGGCAGCGGTGCGCCCGCCGCCGTGCCCGAGGAGACCGTGATCGCCAGTACCGACGTGACTGCCACGAGGAGCTTTCTCATGGGGCACAACGTATTGGCCCAGGGTGCGCGGGGCATACCCCGTTCCACTCAGCGGGCCACGGCGCGCTTGTACTGGTAGTTGGCCAGCGGCACGAAGACCAGCAGGAAGATCGCGACCCAGCCGAGTGACGCGAGCACCGGGTGCTGCAACGGCCAGACGTCCGGCGGCGTCTGCAACGGCGAGGTGTTGCCGAAGAGTTCGCGCGCGGCGAGCGTCACCGCCGACACCGGGTTCCACTCCGCGATGTGCCGCAGCCCGGACGGCAGCCTTTCCGACTGCACGAACGTGTTCGCGATGTAGGTGATCGGGAAGATGAAGATGAAGCTGGCGTTGTTGAACACCTCGGGACTGCGCACCAGCAGCCCGATCCACGCCATCGCCCACGAGAACGCGTAGGCGAAGAGCAGCAGGATCGCGACCGCCGCGAGCGCCTCCAGCGGCGACGAGTGGATGCGCCAGCCGACGATCAGGCCGGTGATCATCATGATGACGATCACCAGCGCGTTGTTGACCAGGTCGGACGTCGTGCGGCCGACCAGGACGGCCGAGCGGGCCATCGGCAGCGAGCGGAACCGGTCGATGATGCCCTTGGTCATGTCCTCCGCCAGGCCGCTGCCGGTGATGGTGGCGCCGAACAGCACGGTCTGCGCGAAGATGCCGGCCATCAGGAACTCGCGGTAGTCCATGCCGGGGATCTCGATCGAGCCGCCGAACACGTAGGCGAACAGCAGCACGAACATGATCGGCGCCGCGGTCGAGAACACCAGCAGGTCCGGCACGCGCTTGATCTTGATCAGGTTGCGCTTGGCGACGACCGCGCCGTCGGCAAGCGCTTGCAGCAGCTTCACTTCTCGTCGTCCCCCGCTGAGTCGTTGTCCGCGTGGTGGCCGGTCAGGGCCAGGAACACGTCGTCGAGCGTCGGCCTGCGCAGCCCGATGTCGAGCACCTTCACCGACTCGCCGTCCAGCCGCCTGATCGCCTCCATCAGCACCCCGGACCCGCCGGCGACCGGCACGGTGAGGTGGTGCTGGCGTTCGTCGGACTCCATGGCACCGACGGCGAGGTCGGCCAGCGCTTCCTTGGAGGTGGCGAGTTCGGCCGTGGTGGCGACGGAGAGTTCGAGCCGCTCGCCGCCCACCTGTTCCTTCAGCTGGTCGGCGGTGCCTTCGGCGATCACCTTGCCCTGGTCGATCACCGCGATCTGGTCGGCGAGGCGGTCGGCTTCCTCGAGGTACTGGGTGGTGAGGAGAACGGTCGTGCCGCCTTTGACGAGTTCCTCGATGACGTCCCACATGCCGAGGCGGGACCGCGGATCGAGGCCCGTGGTGGGTTCGTCGAGGAACAGGACGCTCGGCTTCGCGACGAGCGCGCCCGCGAGGTCGAGCCTTCGGCGCATGCCGCCGGAGTAGCCCTTCACGGGGCGGTCGGCGGCGTCCTCGAGGTCGAACCGCGTGAGCAGTTCGCGGGCGCGTTCACGGCTTCTGGCGCGCCCGAGGTGGTAGAGACGGCCGACCATGTCGAGGTTCTCGAACCCCGTCAGGTTGTCGTCGACCGCGGCGTACTGGCCGGAGAGGCCGATGCACTTGCGCAGTTCGTTCGCCTGCTTGCGGACGTCGAGCCCGGCGACGCGTGCGGATCCCTCGTCGGCCTCGAGCAGAGTGGTGAACACCCGCACCGCCGTCGTCTTGCCCGCGCCGTTGGGACCGAGCAGACCCATGATGGTGCCCTCGGGCACCTTGAGGTTCAGGCCGTTGAGTGCGACGACCGACCCGTAGCGTTTGACCAGGCCCTCGGCCACGATCGCGTCTGTCATGCGGGCATCATGACGAACCGGTCTGACAATTTCGTCCGATTTACCGTACTTGGATCGGGTGATTGACAGCGGGTCTGAACGTGAAAATACTTCAGCCCCATGGACCGCGTGTGCGTCATCGGGGCAGGCTCTTCCGGCATCGCCGCATGTCAGGTGCTCGGTGCCCGCGGCATCGAGTACGACTGCTTCGAGTCCGGATCCGAGATCGGCGGCAACTGGCGCTACCTCAACGACAACGGCATGTCCTCCGCGTATCGGTCGCTGCACATCAACACCTCGCGGCAGATGATGGAGTTCAAGTCCTTCCCGATGTCCGCGAGCCTTCCGGCCTACCCCTCGCACTTCCAGATCGCCGAGTACTTCGACGACTTCGTGAAGCACCACGGCTTCCGCGACCGCATCCGGTTCCGGACCGAGGTCGTCTCGGTTTCGGCCACTTCTGATGGCTATTCGGTCACCACGCGCGATCGCGACACGGGTTCGGAAGTTTCGTCGTCGTACGGCTCGGTCATCGTCGCGAACGGCCATCACTGGTCGCCGCGGATGCCGGAACCCGCGTTTCCTGGTTCGTTCGACGGCGAGGAGCTGCACGCGCACTTCTACAAGACGCCGGAGCGATTCGCGGACAAGAAGGTGCTGGTTCTCGGTATCGGGAATTCGGCGTGCGACATCGCGGTCGAGTCGTCCCGGGTCTCCGCCCGGACGTTTCTGGCGATGCGGCGGGGCGCGCACATCATGCCCAAGTACCTGTTCGGGATGCCGACCGATCACCTGACGACCTCGCCGCTCGCCCGGTTCGCGCCGGCGTGGCTGCAGGCCCTGTCCGTGCGGGCGATGCTGCGGCTGGCGCGGGGCAAGCTCTCCGACTACGGGCTGCCCGAGCCGTCGCACGGGATCCTGGCCGCGCACCCGACGGTGTCGGACGACCTGCTGACCCGGCTCGGGCACGGCGACATCACGGTGAAGCCGAACGTCGCCCGGCTGGACGGCACCGGCGTGGTGTTCGCCGACGGCAGCCGTGAGGACGTGGACGTCATCGTCTACTGCACCGGCTACAAGGTCGACTTCCCGTTCCTGGACTCCGCCTCGTTCCCCTCGGTGTCCTCTCCGGACAACGAGGTGTCGCTGTACCGGCGGGTCGTGGATCCGGAGCATCCCGGGCTGTATTTCCTCGGGTTGATCCAGCCTCTGGGGGCGATCATGCCGCTGGCCGAGGCCCAGGCCGAGTGGATCGCCGATCTGGTGTCCGGGCGAGCCGCGCTGCCTCCCGTGCCGGAGATGAAGGCGGAGATCACGGCTTACCGGCAGTCGCTGCGGAGCCGGTACGTGAAGTCGAAGCGGCACACGCTGGAGGTCGACTTCCTCGGGTACCAGCGGGAGCTGCGGGAGGAACGCCGGGCGGGTGCGGCCCGCCGCTGAGACGGGTGACGTGGGTACGGTCGGGCGGTGAGTGGTGCGGTGGCGGCGAGTGCTCAGGTGATCGTTCTCAACGGTGGGTCCAGCTCCGGCAAGTCGGGGATCGCGCGGTGTCTGCAGGCCGTGCTGCCCGAGGCTTGGCTGGCGATCGGGGTCGACACGTTGATCGACGTGATGCCCGCGAGGTTGCGGCTCGGGGCTGAGGGCATCGGGTTCTCCGACGACGGGGACGTCACCGTCGGGGGCGAGTTCCGGATGCTCGAGGACGCGTGGATGGCCGGGGTCGCTGCGATGGTGCGCGCTGGGGCGCGGGTGATCGTGGACGACGTGTTCCTGGGCGGGATCGAGTCGCGGCAGCGGTGGGAGAAGGTGCTGGACGGGCTCGGCGTGGTGTGGGTCGGGGTGCGGTGTGACGCCGCCGTCGCGGCCGGCCGGGAGCTTGCGCGTGGCGATCGGGTCGCCGGGATGGCCGAGGTGCAGGCCGATCTGGTGCACCGGGGGATGACGTACGACGTCGAGGTCGACAGCGCGCGGTATGAGGCGATCGAGTGCGCCAGGGTGATCGCCGCGAGGATCTAGGCGCGGGGTGGGTCGTTCGGGGCGCAGGAACCGCCGCCTTGAGGCCAGCAGGACGGGCCGGTGACGGCAGGCCCACTCGAGGGTGCGGTCGACAGGATCGTTCGAAGATCCGTGTCCACTATGTTGCCCAGCGAGATCCAGCGGGCGAACACGCACGGCCAGACCTCGCCCGTGGAGGAGATGGCCACGGCGCCGTGACCGCAGCGGCCGCACAGCTGGTCAGCGGCAGGTGAAGCGTTTGCGCCCCGGCCGACGCCGCGCAGGTTGTCGACGCCGACGTGGGGGACACCGAGCTGGACGAGTTCGTCCCGTGCGGCGCGGGTGCGCTGCTGGCCGATGTGGTTGGACGTGCTGACGTCGATGACACCGGCGCGCAGCGGGATGTCGCGGTGCAGGGCCTCGGCGATGTTGGCTCTGGTGCGGGCGTGGCTGCCGCGGCGGCGTGTGATGGCGTCGTGCTGGGACGCGGTGTCGGAGTAGTAGGACGTGGCCAGGCGCACGCCGGGACGGGAGAAGGTGTCCCACAGGCGCGGGCCTATGTGCACGAGATTGCTGAAGATCTCGACCGCGAGACCGGCGCCGAGTGCGCGGTCCACGAACTCCGGTAAATCGGGATGTGATGTCGGTTCGCCGCCGATGAACTGAACCGAGTGCGCCCCGAGTTCGGCTACGTGGTCGACGACCCGCAACCAATCCGGCGGCCTCATCACGCCCTGTGTGCCACGCGGCCCGGAGTCCGCGTAGCAGTGCGTGCAACTCAGCTGGCATTTTCCGGTGATCTCGAGCCATGCGAAACGCAGGTCGGTCATGTCCCGCTCCCCTGGACGTCGCCGTGCGACAACCATCTTGCCCCGGCGAGTCGAGAAAGGAGCTGTCGAATTCATTCAAACATCTGTCTGATGTCGGGCTGATGACATGTCCCGGACACGAATCCGGCGGGCGCCACGCCGGATTGGTGTCAATCGACTGATAATTCGTCGGTCAGCAGCAGTCGCAACTCGTGCAGCAGTCGTCCATCCCGTTCACCTCCCCTCCGGCGGGCACCACGGTGGGCAGTCGGTACCGACCATGCCCACCAGTTCCGAGCGGAGTCGCGCGAGCCGGGCCATCTCGGCGTCGATCTCGTCGATGTGCCGGTGCAGCAGCTCCTCGGCCGGCTCGCACGGGCACTCGCCGGTGTCGCGGACGGCGAGCAACGACGAGATCTCCCGCAACGTCAGGCCGAGGCGCTGACAGTCGCGGATGAACAGGATCCGGTCCGCGGCCGACGACGGGTACTGCCGGTACCCCGACGACGTGCGCGGCGGCGGCGCGAGCAGGCCCGCGCGTTCGTAGTACCGGACCGTGTCAGGCCGGACCCCGACCTGCCGTGCGAGCTCGGCGACTCTCATGTGCCCCACGCTAAACCTGTGAGCGCACTCCAATGTCAAGAGAAGCAGGGCTCAAGCTCGGGTCATCACGAAACAGGCGTAGCCGCTGCCGACCGCGGGCTCCGGCAACCGCTCGATGTCGAACGACGATCCGAACAACCGTTGCTCGGCACCCACGGCAAGTCCGGGGAACCGCCCGCCACGACGCTTCCACCACGAAACCTCGTCGTAGAAGCACCACATCACGAACACCGAACCGGGATGCGACAGCCTCAGCACCGTCGCCGCCATCGCCTCCATCGCGGGCCCGCTCATGTCGTCCAGCACGCTGTAGTCCACGAGCAGGTCGAACGTCCCGGAGACACCGGGAATCGAGGTAGCGGTCAGATCCCCCGGCAACCACGAGATCGACAACGACGGTGGCGTCGCGCGCCGAGCCTTCTCCAGGCCCACGGGGGAGTAGTCCACACCCGTCACGTCGAAGCCGTGTTCCGCGAGGAAGATCGAGTTCGCCCCGCTGCCGCAGCCGAGATCGATCGCGCGTCCCGGCGCGATCCTCCCCGACGTCACCAGCCCATCAGCTCGTCGCGGGGTCCGCCTTCCCACGGCGCCCAGGTCCGGTACATGAAGTCGTAAGCACGACGACCGACCATCGCAAGGCCTCCCAACGAAAAGCGGGGCCACTGACGTTACCGTCAGCAGCCCCGCGGAGAACACGGCCGAAGAGACCCCGTCCGAAGAAACTCAGTGCACGCCCAGCACACCGTCGATGCGGCGCGGGATGCCCAACGGGTTCGCGTCCTGCAACTCCGCGGGCAGCAACGCGTCCGGCCACGACTGGTAGGTCACCGGAGCGATCCACCGGCGGATCGACGTGGCACCCACCGACGTGTGCAGCGGGTTCGTCGTCGACGGCCACGGGCCACCGTGGTGCTGGCCCCACGCCACCGCGACACCGGTCGGCCACGCGTTGAAGATGATGCGACCCGCGACGTGCCGCAGGATCTCGGCGATCTCACCGGCCTCCGCGTGGTCCGACGTCTCCGCGTGCACCGTGCCGGTCAGCGTGCCCGGCAGCTTCGCCAGCACCGAGTGCAGTTCCGCCGGCGAGGAGTACGTCACGGCCAGCGCGGCCGGGCCGAAATGCTCCTCGGTCAGCTTCTCGAGGTTCTCCTCGAACACCGACACCGGCACGCTGAACAGCCGCGGCGCCACGGCCCACGCCTCGTCCGGGCGCGTGCCCGACGACACGACGGACACCAGGTCCGATGCGGCCAGCGCGTCCGTCGAAGCCTTGTAGGAGTCGCACATCCGCTCGTTCAGCATCGCGCCACCGGCGGTCGCCGCGACGGCCTCACCCAGCGCGGGCACCAGCGACTCGGGCGTGAACACCAGACCGGGGTTCGTGCAGAACTGCCCGACACCCATCGTCAGCGACGCCGCGAACCCCGCGGCGATGTCCTCACGAGCGGCCGCACCCGGCAGGATCACCGTCGGGTTCACGCTGCCCAGCTCGCCGTAGAACGGGATCGGGTCCGGCCGGCCCTGCGCCAGGTCGAACAACGCCCGCCCGCCACCGGTCGACCCGGTGAAGCCGACCGCGCGCACCGCCGGGTGCTTCACCAGCGCGACACCGGACTCGGTGCCGAACACGATGCCGAACACACCTTCGGGCGCACCGGCTTCGCGCAGAGCGTCCACGACGACCCGCGCGGTCTCACGAGAAGTCGACGGGTGCGCCGAATGTGCCTTCACCACAACGGAACAACCGGACGCCAGCGCGGAAGCCGTGTCGCCACCGGCCACCGAGAACGCGAACGGGAAGTTCGACGCGGAGAACACCGCGACCGTCCCAAGAGGACGGAGCACACGCCGCAGCACGGGGCGCGGCGGGATGATGTCCGGGTTCGCCGTGTCCAAAGTGGCCTCGACGTAGCTGCCCTCGCGCAACACCTCCGCGAACAGCCGCAGCTGGTTCGTGGTGCGCTTCAGCTCCGTCGTCAGCCGGGGCACGCCGAGAGCCGTCTCGCCGTCCGCGGTCTCCACGAGCAACGAGGACTCGGCGTCCAGCGCGTCCGCGACCTTCTCCAGCACGACAGCGCGGTCCGCCGCCGGAACCACCGACCAAGCGGAGAACGCGACAGCCGCGGCGGAAGCGATCCGGTCCACCTCGCTGTCGGGGGTCTTCGCAACCGGTTCGCCGAACGGCTCACCGGTGCGCGGGTTGTATCCCTGAACGACGTGGCTCAACGCCCTGCCTCCTTGACTGCCGTGTCGAAATCGGGGCCGCACCAGGCCCCGCCCACGTACTTCGCCGCGTACGACGAGGGGTCGAGCTCACCGCCGTGCTTCTCCAGCACCTCGGCGGCGAACTCCTCCGAGTCGTCCTGCGGCTCGTAACCGATCGCGCGGGCCTCGTCCAGCGAGAACCAGCCGCGCTTGTTGTTCGAAACGCCCCACACGATCCGGAACCCCGGCGAGGCGACGGAAAGGCACGCCTCGAACAGGCGCGCGCCGTCGTCCGGTGACATCCACGTCGACAGCATCCGCACGTCACGCGGCTTCTCGAAGCACGAACCGATGCGGATCGCGATCACGTCCATGCCGTAGCGGTCGGCGTACAGCGACCCCAACGCCTCCAGCGCCACCTTGGACACTCCGTAGTAGGTGTCCGGGCGCGGGAAGACGTAGTCACCGGCCTCGCCGTCGGCGCGCTCGACGTAGCCCACGGCGTGGTTGGAGCTGGCCAGGATCACCCGGCGCACTCCAGCACGCCGCGCGGCCTCCAGCACGGTGTGCGTGCCGTCGATGTTGACGCTGAGGATCTTGTCCCACGCCTCCTCGAGGCTGTGGCCGCCGAGGTGGATCACGGCGTCGACGTCCTTCATCGCGGCTTCCATCGCGGCCATGTCGGTCACCGTCGCCTGGACCAGCTCGACGTTCTCGCCGTCAGCGGCCGCGGGTAGCTCCGCGATGTCCAGCAGCCGCAGGGCACGGCCTTCCGCGGCGAGACGGGAACGCATGAGCGTCCCCACCCCACCACCGGCGCCGGTGATCAGGATGCGTGCGGTCACGGGTTGGACCCCTCCGTCTTGTGCAGATGTCTCGGCAGTACTCGTGTCAGCGACCGAACTGGCGGAGAAGCTCGGTGATCGTCCGGGCGGCGTCCAGCAGAGCGGCGATGACCTGCCGCTCGTGCTCGGGGTCCAGTCTGCCCAGTGGAACCGAACAACTCATAGCGTCCAGAACGGGGTTTCGGTAGGGCAACGCGACCGCGAAGCAGCCCAGCCCAGGAGTGTTCTCCTCGCGTTCGTGGGCATATCCGACATTCCGGAACCCGGCGAGCTGCTCGTGCAGCGCCGCCCGATCGATCACGGTGTTCGGGGTCAGAGGTGCCAGTTCCGCGGGGAGGATCAGGTCGACGTCCTCCGGCGTGCGCGTCGAGAGCACGGCTTTGCCCAGCGACGTCGAGTGCGCGGGCAGCCGGCGGCCGACGCGCGAGACGACGCGCAGGTGGTGCTCGGACTCGCGGCTCGCCAGGTAGACGACGTCCGCGCCGTCCAAACGGGCAAGGTGCACGGTCTCGTTGATGTCCTGCCGGACCTGTTCCATCACGCGGATCGCCGCGCGCACCACCGGGTCGTGGTCCAGATAGGACGTACCGACGAGCAGCGCGCGCACGCCGATGCCGTACGTGCCCCGGTCCGAGTCGACCTCCACCCAGCCGCGCGCGACCAGCGTCTGCAGCAGCATGTAGAGGCTCGACTTCGGGTAGCTGAGCTCTCGGTGCAGCTCCGTCAGCGTCAGCCGGCGGTCCGACGCGGAGAGCACTTCGAGCAGCTCCACCGTTCGGTCCGCGGACTTTACTGCGCCCGGACGAGCTGTGCCCTTGTCGATCGGCGACGCCACCTGGCCTCCTTCGAAACCCGTACGCAACATGCCCTTGACACGTCGCTGTGCTGATTCTTACAGTCCTGCACCAGGTTCACAAGTACGACCCCCGTTCACATATATGAACACGAAGGGCTCCGACGATGCGCCGTAGAACAGCCACAACCATCGCCACGCTTGGCGTGGCAGCGCTGCTCGCAGGTTGTGGCAGCAGTGGCAACACGGCGACGTCGTCCAAGGACCCGAACAAGCCTCTGGAGGTGTGGACCCGCTCTACCGAGGCAACCGCGAAGGTCTACGAGAAGATCTTCAAGTCGTTCACCGAGAAGACCGGTGTGCAGGTCGACTACAAGCCGATCTTCAACGACTTCGACAAGCAGGTGCAGCAGCGCGCCGCGTCGAAGGACCTCCCCGACGTCGTCATCACCGACACCGGCTCGCTCGGCAACTTCGTCAAGCAGGGCTGGACGACCGAGGTCAGCCGCGAGGACGTCGCGGGCGGCGGCGACATCGTCGACCGCGCGTGGAACAACGGGAAGGGCGCGGACGGCAAGTTCTACGCCATTCCGTACTCCACCCAGGCGATGGTCACGCTGATCCGCAAGGACTGGCGCGAGAAGCTCGGCAAGCCGGTCCCGACGACGTGGGAAGAGCTCGACGACCTCGCGAAGGCCTTCACCCGCAACGACCCCGACGGCAACGGGCAGAACGACACCTACGGCATGCTCGTGCCGGGCACGACCGACCGCGGCTACCTCGCGTGGTGGGCGGCCAGCTACATCTGGCAGGGCGGCGGCGACATCCTCGAGGAAGAGGGCGGCGGCAAGTTCTCCGTCGGCATCGACTCGCCGGAGTCGACCAAGGCGATCGAACGGCTGCGCAAGCTCTTCTGTGAAGAGAAGGTCATGCAGCCGGGCTCGCTGACGCTGGGCACCAACGACGCGCACCCGCTGTTCGAGTCGGGCAAGAGCGGCATCTACCTCACCGGCCCGTACATGATCGGCCGCTTCGACAAGTCGGTCGGCAAGGACAAGTACGAGGTCATCGCGTCCCCGCGCGGCCCGGCCGGCGCCACGGTGCTCGGCGAGGGCGAGAACATCTACCAGATGGCCGGCTCCGCGAAGACCGCCGACCAGAAGAAGCTCGCCGAGTACCTGATCACGGCAGAGGCGCAGCAGGCAGGCATGAAGGGTGACCCGCAGCCGGTCGTCCGCCTCCCCGTCAACAAGACGGTCGACGTCAACGCCACCTACAAGGACCCGCGCTGGGCGACTGTGGCCGGCGTGTACCAGAGTGAGGCGCGGCCGTTCCCGAGCGTGCCGAACTTCGCACCCTTCCGGCAGAAGACCTCCGAGACGCTCAACTCCATCTTCGCGAAGTGCCCGGCTGACTCCTCGGCCGAACTGAAGTCCCTCGCGGACGCGTTGAAGAAGGAGCTCGAGAACCAGAAGGCGTCGCAGTGACGGCAGTTCAGCCGACCGAGAAACATCACTGGGACACCCGAGACGTGGGCTCGACGGCTAGTGGCGGCGGTGCCGTCGAAACCCACCCCGTGAGGCGGCGCCGCCGGCGTCGCCTCACGGGAGCCACCTTCATCCCGTGGCTGTTCCTGCTTCCCGCCGCGCTGATCTTCCTGGTCTTCAAGTTCATCCCGATGGCGGAGGGGATCCGGCTCTCGCTGTTCGAGGTCCGGCCCTTCCTCGGCGACATCTTCGTCGGCTTCAAGAACTACTCGGCGATCCTGTCCGACGAGAAGTTCCTGACCGCGAGCTGGCACACCCTGGTTCTCGCCGGTGGCCAGACCATCGGCGCGATGCTCATCGGCTTCTTCCTGGCGTTGCTGCTGGAAGGCCACACCAAGTCGCTGTGGTTCGTGCGGTCCGCGGTGTTCCTGCCCGTCGTGGCGGCCACCGCGGTCATCGGCGAGATCTGGCGGCTCTTCTTCTACCCGGCGCCAGAAGGCTTCCTCAACGAGCTCATCTCGTGGGTCGGCCTCGGGCCCTGGGAGTACATCCACAGCACGGACACCTCGCTTGTGTCGGTCATGTTCGTCGGCATCTGGAAGCACGCGCCGTACGACATGGTGCTGATCCTCGCCGGGCTCGCCGGCATCGACCGCCAGCAGTACGAGGCAGCCGCGATCGACGGAGCTTCGACGCCGCAACGGATCTGGAACGTCACGCTGCCGGCGCTGCGCCCGGTCATCACGATCCTGCTGACGCTGGCGGCGATCCGCGGCCTGCGCGTCTTCACCGAGGTCTACGTGCTCACCGGTGGTGGACCCGCGGGGTCGACCGACGTCTGGATGACGCGCGTCTACACAACGGCGTTCGAACAGTCGGAAGCCGGGCTCGCCTCTGCTGGTTCTGTGCTGTTGTTCCTGGTTACCTTGGTTCTCACGGTCAGCGTGCAGTGGTACCGCCGGTGGAAGGAGGCGCGATGAGCGTCAACTCGAGTCGCTTCGACAGTGCCATCGGCTGGTCCACCCGCCCGGACGCGTGGGTCAGCAGGGGCATCCGGGTTCTTTTCAGTGCCCTCGCTGTAATCCTTTTCTGCGGCCCGCTGCTGGTCATCTTCTCCGGTGCGTTCGACCACAACCCGGACCCGACCAAACTGTCGGTGATCCCGGACAACCCGTCGCTGATCAACTTCCAGGTCGCGGCGGAGAACAAGATCTGGCACTACCTGATGAACTCGTTGATCATCGCCGGTGGTGCTCTGCTGTTGCAGCTGGCGGTGAGCGTGTTCGCCGCCTACGCGTTGGCGCGCAAGAAGTTCCGCGGTCAGGCCATCGCTTTGTTGGTCATCCTCGCCACGATGATGTTGCCGGAGGAGGTCATCGCGATCCCGCTCTCGCTGGTGATCGGAGACCTACCGCTGGTGCACGTGAGTCTGAAGGGCACCCTGCTCGGCGTCATCCTCCCGTTGGGGGCTTGGGGTTTCTCCATCTTCGTCATGACGGAGTTCATGAAGGAGATCCCCAGCGAACTGGAGGAGGCGGCCAAAGTGGACGGTGCCGGGGAGCTGCGTCTCTTCGCGCAGATCATCCTTCCCCTGTGCAAGCCCGCGCTCGGTGTGATCGCCGTGTTCGGCTTCAACATGATTTGGGAGCAGTACCTGCTCCCCCTGATCGTCGCCGCTGACCCCTCCGATTACACGCTCACGGTCGCACTTCTCGCGCTCCGGTCCGACGACATGGTCGGGACGGGCATCGTGCTGGCCGGAGCGTTGCTGGCGCTGGTACCGAGCTTGGTCGTGTACCTGTCGCTGCAGAAGTCCTTCCTGCGTGGGATCACCACCGGAGCGATCAAGGGATGAGTCTGGTTATGCAACTCGATGGTGTGCTGTTCTTTCCGGTGACCCCGTTCGACAGCGAGGGGAACATCGCGTACGACGTGCTCGCCGAGCACGTCAAGCACGGTGTCTCCGCCGGGCCGGGCGCGGTGTTCGCCGCCTGCGGCACCGGCGAGTTCCACGCCCTGGGGCTGGAGGAGTTCGAGCGCGCGGTGGCCGTCGCGGTCGAGGCGACCGCGGGCAAGGTGCCGGTGTTCGCCGGTGCGGGTGGCTCGGTCGTGGCGACCAAGCAGTTCGTGCAGGCGGCCGAACGTGCTGGTGCGCAGGGCATCCTGCTGCTGCCGCCGTACCTGGTGACGAACCCGGCCGCCGGACTCGTGCGGTACGTGGCCGAGGTCGCCGGCGTCACCGAGCTGCCGATCATCGTGTACCAGCGCAACAACGCGCGGTTCACGCCGGAGACCGCCGTCGAGGTCGCGCAGATCCCGAACGTCGTGGGCTTCAAGGACGGCATCGGCGACCTCGACCAGATGCAGCGGATCGTGCTTTCCGTTCGTGCCAACGTTGACAAGCCGTTCCAGTTCTTCAACGGCCTGCCCACCGCGGAGATGACCCAGCTCGCCTATCGGGGCATCGGCGTCGAGCTGTACTCGTCGGCCGTGTTCTGCTTCGCGCCGGAGATCTCGCTGGGCTTCTACAACGCCGTGCAGTCCGGCGACACCGAGCTCGTGAACCGATTTCTGTTCGAGTTCTACAAGCCTCTCGTCAAGCTGCGGGACAAGGTTCCCGGCTATGCGGTTGCCCTGGTGAAGGCCGCGGTGCGCGCGAACGGCCTCGACGTCGGTGGTGTTCGCCCGCCGCTGATCGACCCGCTGGACGAGCACGTCGCCGCTCTCGACAAGATCATTGCCGCTGGTAAGGCGTTGCTGGCATGAAAATCCCGTCGTTGAAGATCACAGACATCGTTCTGACGCCGATCGCGTTTCGCGATCCGCCGCTGTTGAACGCCGCCGGCGTGCACGAGCCGTGGGCGCTGCGCACGATCGTCGAGGTGCACACCGACGAAGGCATTTCCGGGCTGGGGGAGACCTACGGCGACCTCGCGCACCTGGAGCGCTCGCGGTCCGTTGTGGACTCTCTGATCGGGCTCGACGTCTTCGCGCTGAACGAGATGCACGCGCGGGTGTCTGCTGCTCTCGGCGGCAAGGCCGGGCCGGACAAGCACGGGCTGACCGGGAAGATCACCGCGGAGAGCACCGTCGACCGGGTGTACTCGCCGTTCGAGGTCGCGTGCCTGGACATCCAGGGCAGGGCTCTGGGGCGTCCGGTGCACGACCTGCTGGGTGGCGCTGTTCGTTCCGCTGTGCCGTACTCCGCGTACCTGTTCTACAAGTGGGACGGGCATCCCGGCGCCGAGCCGGACGAGTGGGGCGAGGCGATCGACCCCGCCGGCATCGTGGCGCAGGCGCGGAAGATGATCGGCGAGTACGGGTTCGGGTCGATCAAGCTCAAGGGCGGGGTGTTCCCGCCGGAGCAGGAGATCGAGGCGATCCGGGCGCTGCGCGAGGCGTTCCCGGACCACCCGCTGCGGCTGGACCCGAACGCGGCCTGGTCGCCGGCGACGTCGCTGAAGGTCGCGGCCGAGCTCGACGGCGTGCTGGAGTACCTGGAGGATCCGACGGCGGAGATCCCTGGGATGGCGGAGGTGGCCGCGAAGGCGCCGATGCCGTTGGCCACCAACATGTGCGTGGTGGCGTTCGAGCACCTCAAGCCGTCGGTGGAGCAGGACGCCGTGCAGGTGTTGCTGTCCGACCACCACTACTGGGGCGGGCTGCAGCGGTCGCGGCAGCTGGGCATGATCTGCCAGACGTTCGGCATCGGCCTGTCGATGCACTCGAACTCGCACCTGGGCATCTCGCTGGCCGCGATGACGCATCTGGCCGCTGCCACGCCGAACCTGAACTACGCGTGCGACACGCACTATCCGTGGAACGCTCAGGACGAGATCGTGGAGCCGGGCGTTCTGTCCTTTGTGGACGGAGCGGTGTCGGTGCCGGTCACTCCAGGCCTCGGTGTCTCGCTGGATCGCGATGCGTTGGCGCGCATGGCCGAGAACTACGTGAAGTGCGGGATCACCGCGCGCGACGACACGGGTTACATGCAGAAGTTCGACCCGAGCTACGAGAGGAAGCGTCCCCGGTGGTGAAGTCGGTTGTCCACGCCTATCCCTGGGACCTGATCGGGGACCCCGAGGCCGTTGCGCGGTATCAGGGTCTCGGCGTCGACGCGATCGCCCTTGCCGCGTCGTACCACACCGTGCGGGCTGCGACACCGTTGCATCCGCAGCACCGGTTGGTCGATGCCCGGCACGCGGCGTTCTACCTGCCGGTCCGGGAGTCGAACTTCGGGCGCCTGGTGCCGGCGGAACCGTCCTGGGTGGACGGTTCGAACTCGTTCGGTGACGCGGCGGCTTTGGTTCGTGCGGCCGGATTGCCGGTGTACGCGTGGACGGTGCTGTCGCACAACTCGCGCCTGGGTGACCTGCACCCGGACGTCACCGTGGTGAACGCGTTCGGGGATCGCTACCCGTACGCGTTGTGCACGGCCCAGCCCGATGTCGTCGAGTACACCTCTGTGCTGGTGTCCGAGGTGCTGGAACTCGGTGCGCCGGACGGGATCATCCTCGAGGCCTGTGGCCCGCTCGGGTTCTTCCACGGCGGGCACCACGAGAAGACCGACGGTACGGACTGGAATCCGGTGCAGCAGAAGCTGTTGTCACTGTGCTTCTGTTCTTCGTGCACCGCCTTGTACGCCGACCCGGATGCCCTGCGTGAAGCGGTCCGGGCCGGGGTTGATCGCGGTGCACCCAGCGTTGAGGAAGCGTTGGGTGCGCTCGCGGAGGACGTTCAGGCCGTGCGCACCGGCGTGGTGAGGTCGTTGCGGCAGAGGCTGGTCGGCGAGATTCGTGCCGCGGCGCCGTCGATCCGGATCGGCATGCACGTGACGGCGGACCCGTGGGGCACCGGGCCGTTCGCGACCGTGGCCGGTGGCCTGGACGCGGACGTCGACGTGCTGACGACGATGTGCTGGCCGGGCCCGGAGGTCGCGGTGCCCGGCATCGAGGCTTTGCAGGCCGCTGCTCCGGACACGCGGATCGCCGCGTACGTGCTGGGGTTGCCGCCGAAGCCCGCCGACGGCGCGGCGCTGTCGAAGGAGTGGCTGGCCTACCTCGACGCCGGCGTCGAGGAATTCCACCTGTACCACGGAGGTTTGGCGTCAGCCGCTCGTTTGGACGCACTGCGTGAGGCCGTGGCCGCCGTAAGCCGGTAACTGTGAAGCGAACTCGCTGCAACCCTTAGTGCTCGCGGTTCCGTCCTCTGAACATGAGGCACATAGGAACCGTAGTTGGCACTGGCGTCCTGCTGCTGGTGATCTCGGCCTGTGGCAGTGCGCAGAACGCGGGCACTGGGGCAGGTGGCGGTCCAACGTTGCCGACCGCCACCTCGGCCTCGGAGATCCCGCCGGGCATCGCGCCCGGAGAGATCCCGCCGGACGGCAAACCCGTGACGAAGCTGGACACCAACGCGTTGTCGTCGGAGTATCCGCGCACCGCGTGGACACAGGGCGACGGGAAGACCGTCGGTGTCATCGCCCAGGAGGGCGGATGCGGCAAGGCCAGCGCGTCCGTGCTGGAGCAGTCGGCGTCCGTGGTGAAGATCGAGCTCGTCGAGACGCTGCCGCTGGACAAGCAGGCGTGCACGATGGACATCCGCTACCCACCGCTGACGGTGCAGCTGAACGAACCCCTCGGTGAGCGCACGGTCGCGTTGACGTCGCGGCAGGAACAGAAGTAGACCTCCCTCCCACGGTGCCCGGTCGGCATCTGCCCCGCCGGCCGGGCACCTCCGCTCTTCACTGCTCCTACTTCACCGTGGCCCCTTGTCCCGGTTTGCAAGGATGGTGCGCATGAGAAACGCCGTCGCTGCCGTTGCTCTCGCCGCTGTGCTCGCCGGCTGCTCGTCCGGCACGCAGTCCGGCGCGCCCGGATCCACCTCGGGCTCCTCCAGCGGCGCGCCCACGACGGGCACGTCCGCGCCTGGTTCCACCGGGTCGTCCGGCGCGAACCCCACGGCCCCGGTCCAGCCTCCGGTCTCGATCTCGGAGGAGAAGCCGGTCGTCCCGCCCAACGTGACGCCGGTGGCCAAGGAGAAGGTTGACACGACATCGTTGTCAGACACCTACCGCGATGAGGCCTACGTCTTCGGCGACGGCCGTGACGTCGAGGTCTTCGGCGTGGGCGGTGGCTGCAAGGAGGCTCGTGCCGAGGTGACCGCGCAGTCCGCGGAGGTCGTCCAGATCACGCTGGTCACGATCACCAAGCAGCCTCCGGGCACCATGTGCACCCAGGAGGTCCGTCAGGTGCCGCTGACCGTCCGCCTGGCCGCCCCGCTCGGCGACCGCCGGCTGGTCCTGGAATCCCGCGAGGAGACCGGCTGACGGTGAGATCCTGACGCCATGGATCTTCAACTGGGGGACCGGCGGCTCCACGTGTACGACGTCGGCGAAGGCGTGCCGGTGTTCTGGCACCACGGCACACCCAACCTGGGCCTGCCGCCGGAACCGCTGTTCCGTCCAGGCCTGCGCTGGGTGTCCTACGACCGCCCCGGCTACGGCGGCTCGACCGCCGTACCAGGCAGGACGGTGGCCTCGGCCGCCGCTGACACAGCGCACATCGCCGACGAGCTCGGCATCGACGAGTTCGCGGTCATCGGTCACTCCGGCGGCGCACCACACGCCCTCGCGTGCGCCGCCCTGTTGCCGGACCGCGTGACCGCTGTCGTCGCCGGCGCGTCCCTGGCCCCGTTCGACGCCCCCGGCCTCGCCTGGTTCGACGGCATGGTCGCTTCGGCCGAAGCGTCGTTGCGCGCGGCCGCCGCGGGCCGTGCAGCGAAGGAGCGCTACGAGGCGTCCGGCGTCGAGTACGACATGGAGTTCTCCGAGGCCGACCTCGCCACGTTGCGCGGCCCGTGGTCGTGGTTCGGCAAGGTCGTCGAACCAGCGCTGGCGAACGGCCCCGGCCCGCTGATCGACGACGACCTCGCCTACGTGACCCCGTGGGGCTTCGACCCGGCCTCCATCCGCGTGCCCGTGCTTCTGCTGCACGGCGACCGCGACGGCATCAACCCGGCCTCGCACAGCCAGTGGCTCGCCTCCCGCATCCCCGGCGCGGAACTCCGCCTGACCGCGGGCGACGGCCACATCTCAGTCCTGGATCACGCCGACGACGCCCTCGACTGGCTGCTGGCCCGCTAGGAACTCGACGCGGTTGCCGGCGCCGTCGAACGTGTGGAAGCGGAGACGGCCGGGAATCTCCGCCGGGTCCGCCCAGACGACCTGATGGCCCGCCGCCGCCACCGCCTCGGCAACCCGCTCGACGTCGACGACGAACGCCGGGTGTGCTTTGCGGGCGGGCCGGAAGTCTTCCTCGACGCTGACGTGCACCTCGCCGCCGCCCGGCACCTCGAACCAGCACCCGCCCCGTGCGGCGAGCAACGGCGGTTTGGCGATCTCGCTCCAGCCCAGCACCCCGCCGTAGAACGCCCGTTGGTCGTCCTCCGCACCCGCCGGACAGGTCACCTGCACGTGATGAATCATCGCGCCACCCCTCGGTTCAATACGGGACAACCGTACTGTTAATTGAGGGGTGGTGCCAGACGCTACGGCCAGTGTTTGTGCTCGGCGACGCCGTCCCGGTTCAGATTGACGGGTCCGCTGCACGTTTCCGGGTGCCCGGTCTCGCACACCTGGATCTTGAGGCGGTCGAACCCGCCGACCAGGCCGGGATCCCCGATGGTGACGTCGCCGAACGGCCTGTCCTCGCCGGGACTCGCGGTCCGCGTGTCGCTGTCGACCTTCGTCGCGCCGGCGTAAGCCGTGAAGAAAACGGTTGTGGACACGATTCCGCCGTCGTCCTGAACGTGGCCCTGGAGCGTGGCGGTCCGGTTTGCCCAGGTCACTGCCCCAACACTGAGCCCTTCGTAGCCGTCGCTGCTGACATCCCACGTGTCGTTGGGCCACGCGCTCGCCCCGGCCTGCCCGGCTTGGACGAACGAGAGCGCCAGCAACCCGGCGGCCATCACGGCGACTCTGGTCGTCCCCCGTCTGCTCGGCATCGACGTGCCTCCCTTGATCGTCACCCCGCACCCCGCAAGGCGTCCTGAACAGAGCACGCGCCGAAGCCGCAGGCCGTTGTCCTGTCACATGCGATTCGTCCTCATGCCGCAAAGCCGTCCGGGTCTCACCGATGCATCGGTGAAACCCGGACGGCTTCGTGAAGGGTTCTAACGCCTGACGATCAACGCCTGAAGCTGATCTGCAGGGTCGGGGCGGAGGTCTCGGCGAAGAAGTCGTTGCCCTTGTCGTCGACGACGACGAAGGCCGGGAAGTCCTCGACCTCGATCTTCCAGACCGCCTCCATGCCCAGTTCGGGGTACTCGAGCACCTCGACCTTGCGGATGCAGTCCTGCGCCAGGCGGGCCGCCGGGCCGCCGATGGAGCCCAGGTAGAAGCCGCCGTGGCTGTTGCAGGCCGAGGTGACCTGCTTGGACCGATTGCCCTTGGCGAGCATCACCAGCGAGCCGCCCGCGGCCTGGAACTGCTCGACGTAGGAGTCCATGCGGCCGGCGGTGGTCGGGCCGAACGAACCGGATGCGTAGCCCTCGGGGGTCTTGGCCGGACCGGCGTAGTAGACCGGGTGGTCCTTGAGGTACTGCGGCATCTCCTCGCCGGCGTCGAGACGTTCCTTGATCTTGGCGTGCGCGATGTCGCGCGCCACGACCAGCGGGCCGGTCAGCGAGACGCGGGTCTTCACCGGGAGCTTGGCGAGGATCTCGCGGATCTCCGGCATCGGGCGGGTGAGGTCGATCTTGACGACCTCGTCGGACAGGTCCTCGCCCTCGATCTCGGGCAGGAACTGCGCCGGGTCGCGTTCCATCTGCTCGAGGAACACTCCCTCGGGGGTGATGCGGGCCTTGGCCTGGCGGTCCGCCGAGCACGACACCGCGACGCCGACCGGGAGGGACGCGCCGTGCCGGGGGAGCCGGATGACGCGCACGTCGTGGCAGAAGTACTTGCCGCCGAACTGGGCGCCGATGCCGAAGTTCCTGGTCAGTTCCAGGACCTGCTGCTCGAGGTCCTTGTCCCGGAACGCGTGGCCCAACGCCGAACCCTCGGACGGAAGATTGTCGAGGTAGCGGGCCGAGGCGAGCTTCGCGACCTTGAGGTTCTGCTCGGCGGACAGGCCACCCACCACCACGGCCAGGTGGTACGGCGGGCACGCGGCGGTGCCGAGTGAGCGGAGCTTCTCGTCGAGGAACGACGCGAGGCGCTTCGGGTTCAGGACCGCCTTGGTCTCCTGGTAGAGGAACGTCTTGTTCGCGCTACCGCCGCCCTTGGCCATGAACAGGAACTCGTACACGGGCTCCTGGCCGGGCTTGTGGAACACCTCGATCTGCGCGGGCAGGTTCGTGCCGGTGTTCTTCTCGTCCCAGAACGTCACCGGCGCCATCTGCGAGTAGCGCAGGTTGAGCTCCTGGTAGGCCTCGAAGACGCCCTGGGCGAGGGCCTGTTCGTCGTTGCCACCGGTCAGAACGGTCTCGGAGCGCTTGCCCATGATGATCGCCGTGCCGGTGTCCTGGCACATCGGCAGCACACCGCCCGACGAGATCGCGGCGTTGCGCAGCAGGTCCATGGCCACGAACCGGTCGTTGCCGGACGCCTCGGGGTCGTCGATGATCTTGCGCAGCTGGGCGAGGTGCGACGGGCGCAGCAGGTGCTGGATGTCGCGGATGGCTTCCTTGGCGAGCAGCGTCAGCGTCTCGGGAGCGATCTCCAGGAACTTGCGGTCACCGGCCTCGATCAGCTTCACCCCGTCCGACGTGACGAGGCGGTACTCGGTCTCGGTGTCCTTCGCGAGCGGAAGGACGTCGGTGTACTCGAAAGTGGTGGGCACGGTACACAACTCCAACGGTGTGCAGTTCGGATCAGAAAACCGTACCGCCATCAAAGGGACGTATTGATGTGATCCCCGACCACCGTGTTCTTCACTACCCCCGACGCACGGAAGGCCGGGGCGGCCCCCGGCCGTCCCGACCTTCCTTCGTGTGCGACTTCCGACTCTCGACGGGCGTCGCTTGGCTTGGTAACGCCCGACCGTGCCGTGAGTTGAGTCACAAGTCAATACTGCCGGACGGGTGAGTTACGAGGCGTAGGCCCGCAGCTTCGCCGCCCGCTCGCCCTGACGGAGCTTCGACATGACCTCGCGCTCGATCTGCCGCACCCGCTCGCGCGACAACCCGAACCGCTTGCCGATCTGGTCCAGCGTGCGCGGCTGACCGTCCTCGAGCCCGTAGCGCAGCCGGATCACGGCCTGCTCGCGCGGCTCCAGCGTGGCGAGCACGCGGCGCAGGTCGTCCTGCAGCAGCCCGGAGATGACGGCGCTCTCGGCGTCGGTGGCGTCCGAGTCCTCGATGAAGTCACCGAGGGGAGCGTCCTCCTCCGTGCCGACCGGCATGTCCAGCGATACCGGGTCACGCGCGTGGTCGAGCAGGTCGGCGACCTTGTCGACGTTGAGGCCCGCTTCCTTCGCGAGCTCCTCGTTCGTCGCCTCGCGGCCGAGCGTCTGGTGCAGGTCGCGCTTGATCCGCGCGAGCTTGTTCACCTGCTCGACGAGGTGGACGGGGAGGCGGATGGTGCGGCCCTGGTCGGCCATGCCGCGGGTGATCGCCTGGCGGATCCACCACGTCGCGTAGGTCGAGAACTTGAAGCCCTTGGTGTAGTCGAACTTCTCGACCGCGCGGATCAGGCCCAGGTTGCCTTCCTGGATCAGGTCCAGCAGCGGCATGCCACGGCCGGTGTAGCGCTTGGCCAGCGACACGACGAGGCGCAGGTTCGCCTTGAGCAGGTGATCCTTGGCGCGGCGACCGTCGCGGACGAGTTCCCCCATCTCGTCACGGCGAGTCGGGGTGAGGCGCTTGGCCGTCTCGAGGATCTGCTGCGCGAACACACCGGCCTCGATGCGCTTCGCGAGCTCCACCTCCTCCTCGGCGGTGAGCAGCGCGGTCTTGCCGATTCCGTTCAGGTAGACTCGAACGAGGTCGGCTGCTGGTCCCTGGGCGTCGAGTTCGTGCTCGACGACGGCGGGCGTGTTCTCTCCGACTTCACGGTCGGAGATCCTCGTGACGGTCATGGATCTCCCTCCCCCTGGTGCGGGCGACGCTGCTGTCGGTCAGGACAGTCGCGCGTGGCGGTCAAGGCGGCGCGGCGCTGCGCCCTGGTTGCCGGTTGCGGCGGGCCCGCTCGGGATCCCATCGCTAGCTGGCTGATACCTGGGTAACGAAGACGATTCCGAATTCGTTCCCGACTTCCATGACTTGAAGACGTCACCGCTGTCACAGCGGTTGCGCGACTAATCTGAGGATTGGCTGAGAACCCTTTAGTCAAGAGGCCGGCTACACCTCGACGAGCACGGTGAACGGACCGTCGTTCACGCTCCGTACCTTCATCTCGGCTCTGAATCGTCCCGTTTCGACCCGCGCGCCCTTTTGGCGGAGTTCCTGCACGACGGCGTTCACCAAGGGTTCCGCGTGCTCGGGCCGGGCGGCCGCCGTCCAGGACGGACGGCGGCCCTTGCGCGTGTCCCCGTAGAGGGTGAACTGGCTGACGACCAGCAACGGAGCACCGGTCGACTCACATGACTGCTCGTCGTTGAGGATGCGCAGACCGTGCAGCTTCTGCGCCATTTTGCGTGCGTGCTCGGCTGTGTCGTCGTGGTGGACGCCGAGCAGCACCAGCAATCCGGGCTCGCTGATCGCGCCGACGACGTCCCCTTCGACTTCGACGCTCGCTTCTGTGACGCGCGCCACAACTGCTTTCACTCGGGAATCAACATTCCGTGCCGGATGAGATCACGAACGATCGGCAACGCGGCTTCTGCATCGATTTCCCCGTAAGCGAACTCGAGCAGTGAGAGCAGGTCCTCCAGCGGCAACGCGCCGTTGCAACCGGCGATCAGCTTCGCGGTCGCCTCGTCGACCTCGTGCTGCCAGCCGGGCCCGTCGGTGCGGTGCAGCCGGGCGACGACCTTGCGCCAGCCCTCCTCGCTCGGCTCCGACACTTCTTCGAGCAGAACGGTGTCCGCGACCCGGAACCGGTGGCCCAGCAGATCGGGGTTCGCGCGCAGCCACGCGACGTTGTCGAGCCACCGCGCCGCCTCCGGACCCAGCGGGTCGTCGTAGGCGTGGCGCAGGTCTTCGCAGATGACCTGGGAGTGCATCTCGTCGGTGCGCCGCAGTGTCACGTACCCGAAGCCGACTCCCTGGACCTGGTTCTCCTCGAACCAGTCAAGCCACGCCGCGGCCTTCCGCTGCCCCTCGGGGCTGCGCTGGTCGACACCCGCGTCCTTGAGCCACGTGCCGACGTACAGAGCGGGCTCGGCGATGTCGCGCTGCACGAACCACGCGTCGATCCCGCCGCGCGGCAACCAGCTGGAGACGCGCTCCTCCCAGTCCTCGCCCTTGCGGTGCACCCACGACGCGAGCACCTGGCCGACGCCGCCCTCGTTGAGGAACGCGGGCAGCTGCCGGATGACCAGCGCCGACGCGTCGTCGCCGCCGAGCCCGGAGTCGCGGTACACGTAGTCGACCCGAGGCGGGCCCACGACGAACGGTGGATTGCACACGACCTGGTCGAACCGCCGATTGCGGACCGGGCCGAACCACTCGCCCTGCAGCGTCTCGACGTCGAGGTCGTTGATCCGGAACGTGCCCTGCGCGAGCCTGAGCGCGCGCTCGGACAGGTCGGTGGCGGTGATGCGCTCGGCGTGCGTGCTGGCGTGCAACGCCTGGACACCACAACCGGTGCCGAGGTCGAGCAACGTGCCGACCGGCGTGCGCTTCGTCGCGCGGGCGAGGCTGATGGACGCGTGGCCGACGCCGAGCACGTGGTCCTCGGGGACCGCTCCGCCGCGCAGGTCGGAGTCGAGGTCGGCGATCACCCACCAGTTGTCCTCGTACGGGCGGACGTCGAGCCCGGCCGTGAACCTGCCTGCTGTGTTGCCCGAGGCCAGCACCTCGTTGGCGACGAGGTCGTCGATGCCGACGCTGCCGAGCGCCTTGCGGACGTCCTGCTCCGGCTCCTGGTCGCCCAGCAGGAAGAGGCGGATCAACGTGCCGAGCGTCCCGGCGTCCTTGCTCGCGCGACGGGCCGGCTCGGGTTCGCCTCGGCCGAGCGCGGAGTGGGCCTGGGCGCCGAGTGCGCCGACGACGCCGTCCGCGGTGTAGCCGGCGTTCTCGAACGCCTCGCGCAAACGGGCGCACAGGTCAACTGAAAGATCAGGGTGCACGGCTGTAGATGCTTTCACGGCACCGTTGTCACCGCGTGATCGACAGGGCGATGGCCATCGCGAGCCGCTGGTCCGGATCGTCGAGGGGGAGTGGTGTCACCTCGGCCATCTTCTGCATGCGATACCGCAACGTGTTCGGGTGCACCTTGAGCTCGCGCGCCGCCGCCCGCACATCGCCCTGGGCCGCGAGCCACGCCTTCAACGTCATCGCATACTGCGTTCCGTATTCAGCGTCGTACCGCAATATGTTGGATATCGGTCCGCGCGAGGGGAGGCGTCCGGCCTCGGCGACGGCGGCGAGCCGTTGCAACAGGACCTGAGCCCACGCGTCGTCGTATACAACCGGTGCACCGGTTGAGAGCGCGAGGCATTCATCGGCCTCCTGCCGTGACGTCGGCAGCTGCGTCGCCTCGGCCGGACCACCGATGCCGGCCAGCACGGTGGCCTCGGCGGGCAGTTCGCGAACCAGGGACCGCACCCAGCCGACGGCGTCGTCGGCGGCCGGGATGACGGTGTAGAGGACGTTGCCGAACAGCGCGCTGCGTCCTGGCCGGGACCACCCGAAGCCCGCGGTGGCCCGTTGGAACGCGAGCACCGCCGCCCCGTGCTCTCCCTCGCCCGCGTGGGCCTGCACCGCGATCACCCGCAGGTCGGCGGACGGCAACCCGAGCCGCGCGACGTCGGCGGACTCCGGGTGTTCGAGCAGCCGGATCACCAGATCCGCCTCGGCCTGCCGTTCCAGATCCGTGGACGCCCGCGACCGCAGCAGGTGCAACGCCGCCGTGCGCGCGCCGTCCACCAACGCGGCCGACCTCGCGGCGTCGACCGGTCCCGTGACTTCCACCCAGACCGAGCCGAGCAGCTCACGGCCCGCGCGCACGGCGGCGACGAGCCGGTTGCCCAGCTGCGGGGTCAGCTTGGGGACGAAGATCGGTTCGTCCGACGACGCGAGGTGCGTGAACACGCCGTATTCGTCGAGCGCGCGACGAGCCTCTTCCGGAACGCGACGGCCGAGGATCGTCTGGACACGCACGGGGTCGACGTCCTGCTGCCGGTAGGAGTAGGCGAGCACGCGGGACTGCTGGTCCTCGATCGTCACCGGCCCGCCCACGACGCCCGCGATCACGTCGGCCAGGCCGAACAGGTCGCCGGTCCGCGTACCGCCGTTGACCAGCGTCTGCGTGACGTTCGCGAGCTGGCTCCACGGCACGGACGGATCCACGAGCAACACGGCCGCACCAGACTTCTTGGCCGCGGCGATCACACGCTCGTCCAGCGGCGGCTTGCCGTGCAACACAACTGCTGACGCCACAGTCGAAGACACCAGACGCGCGGCCGCGGCGACAGACGGAGTGCCCAATCCGAGCAGAACATCACCTGGCGCGGCCGGCGTGTTTTCCGCCGGGTCGTGCAGGGCAACCCCGCGGAGCTCGGCGTCACGACCCCTCGGCGCGCACGCCAAATGCGTGCCCAGACTGCCGAGCACGTCCACGAGGCGATCAAGGGCGACCACTCGCGGATGTTAACCGCCGACCGGGTGTCCCGAGCGTCACTCGGACGTGGGACTATTGACGCGTGGAGGTGGTGTCGTGAGCAGTCCCGACCGGAACGACACCCCGGTGTTGATCACCGAGGCGGCCCCGTCCTACGAGGAACAGCACGCCGCCCGGAGACGCAAATACGCGATCATGATGAGTCTGCGCTTCCCGTGCCTCATCCTCGCGGCCCTGTTCTCCCACATCTGGTGGCTCGCGCTGTTCTTCATCGTGCTGTCGGTGCCGCTGCCGTGGATGGCCGTGCTGATCGCGAACGACAGGCCGCCGCGCAAGGCCGAGAAGGCCAACCGCTACGAGGTCGAGCGCCGCGCCATCGCGCCCAAGAGCACCACGATCATCGACGGCTGACTCGCCACCGAGTCCCGGCTGAACCGCCCAAGTCAAAAACCCCAGGCCACATCCGGCCGTCGCCGAACGCCGCCCACCCCTTAGCAATGACTCTTTGGACTTCGTCCGCAAAAGACTCATTGCTAAGGCGTCCCGCGTGTCTGCCTTTGCAATGAGTCTTTTGCCGTCGCCCGCAAACGTTTTTTGCATCCGGTGGAGGCGGCGGGGACTGATATATCGGCGCTGATATATCGGTGGTAGGGGCCTAGCGGGGTGGTTGGGCTCCTACGAGGCTGACGGCCCGGGAGCCCGCGCGGACGCCGCCGAGGAGGGCGTCGTGCTTCGAGGCGCCGGCCAGCCAGGCGGCCAGGAAGCCGGCGTCGAAGGCGTCGCCCGCGCCGGTCGAGTCGACGCACTCAGTGGCTTCAGCGGGGACCGAGACCAGCTCGTCGGCGTCCACCCACGACGCGCCATCCGGTCCCGTTGTCACGACGACCGCGCCGACGTGGGTCAGCAGGTCCTTGGCGGCGGCCGGGTCGGCCGAGCCGGTCAGTGCCTGGAGCTCGTCGGCGTTCGGCATGAGGATGTCGACGCCGCGCACGTCCTCCATGAAGGCCTCGGCGGAGTGGATCAGCACGGCCGCCTGGGGGTCCACCGACGTCGTCCAGCCGGCGTCGCGGGCGGCTTGGAGAGCCGCCAGGCCCGCGGGGCGGGAGGTGGCGTCGAGCAGGACGTAGCCGGACAGGTGCAGGTGGCCGTGGGAGGCCGCGAGCAGGCCGGGGTCGAGATCGGCGGGGGAGAAGCGGGCGTTCGCGCCGCGGTCGGGCAGCATCGAGCGCTGGCCGTCCTCGTCGACGAGCACGACCACGCAGCAGGTCGCCAGCTCGGGATCGACCGCGAAGGCGCACTGGACGCCCGCGGAGGTCAGTTCGGAGTGCACCTGGCGGCCTGCCGAGTCGGCGCCCACGCGGGCCACCAAAACCGGCGACGCACCGCACGCGGCGAGCCACGCGGCCGTGTTCGCGCCTGCGCCGCCTGGCTCGATGGTCACCTTGGCGCGCACGTCGCCGCCGTGGGCGATGGGGCCGCTGTGGCGGGCGACCACGTCCAGGCCGGCGTCACCTACGACGACCACCGGCCTCACTGGAAGAGCTCAACAGCGACGGCGGCGGCGACGGAGGCGTTGTTCACGACCAGTTCCTCGTTGGCGTCGAGGCTCACGCCTGCGCTCGCGGTGTGGAAGTGCTCCAGGAGGACCGGCGTGACGTCCTTGCCGCGCACGTCCTGGTCGGCGAGCTTCTGCAGGCCCTCGGCCAGCAGGCGGTCGTGCAGGGCGGTGTCCATCTCGAAGGCGGCGGGGATCGGGTTCGCCAGGAGCATGCCGCGGCCACCGGCGGCGAACACCGCGGCGGCTTCGGCGGCGGTCTCCACGCGCCACGGCACGTCGAACTCCGACTCGCGCCGGTAGAAGGCCGGGAAGCGCGAGGTCTGGTAGCCGACGACCGGCACCGAGCGGGTTTCGAGCACTTCCAGGGTCGCGCCCATGTCCAGGATCGACTTCACGCCCGAGCAGACGATCAGCACCGGCGTCGTGGCCACCACGTCGAGGTCGGCCGAGACGTCCCAGGTGTCGCGGGCGCCGCGGTGCACGCCACCGAGGCCGCCGGTCGCGAAGACGCGGATGCCGGCCTGGTGCGCCAGGGCGGTGGTCGAGGCGACCGTGGTCGCGCCGCTGCGGCCCAGGGCGTAGGCGGGGCCGAGGTCGCGCAGCGAGAGCTTCACGAGGTCGCCCGCATTGCACACGCGGTCCAGCTCAGCAGCGGAAAGGCCGATGTGCGGCACGCCGTCGAGCACGGCGATCGTCGCGGGGACGGCACCGGCGTCCCGGACGACCTTCTCCAGGCGTGCGGCGACGGCGAGATTGCGCGGCGCGGGCAGCCCGTGGGACAGGATGGTGCTCTCAAGAGCGACGACGGGCCGGTTCCCGGCCAGTGCGGTGGCTACTTCGTCGGCGATGTGCAGCGTGGTCACGAGGGGACATCATCCCAGGTACCCTGGGCGGGTGAGCACCCAGACTCTCCCCGAGGTCGACGTACGGCCGGAAGGCACGGACCAGACCGGGGACGACGCCCCGAAGATGTTCCACTACGTGCGCAAGGCGAAGATCGCCGAGAGCGCCGTGATGGGAACCCACGTGGTCGCTTTGTGCGGCGAGGTCTTCCCGGTGACGAAGTCGCCGAAGCCTGGTTCGCCGGTGTGCCCGGACTGCCAGAAGATCTACGACAACCTGCCTGCCGGCGGCGAGTAGATCGCGTTCCCCCAAGAACTCCGCGAGCTCGATGAGCAGCGGGGGTGGCTTCGGCTACCCCCGCTGTTTCTCTTCCTCGGGCTGAGGGGGCTGTGACCGCGGCTCCTGGATCTTCAGCGGAGTCGTCAGCTGCGTGTCGGCCGGCGACGGCGCCGAGTAGCCGGTGTCGTTCGTTTCCTGCTGTGACATTTCCTGCTGTGAGATCTCCGGGGACGTGGCGTTCTCGGAACGGATGCGCGACGCCGCACGCTCCATCTCCAGCCTGCGCCAGCGGCGGCGCTGGCGGCGCGTCATCTTCGCCGGCCACGTGTCCTGGATGGCGCTGTTGAAGTACGCGCCGATGGTGATCGCCAGGCCGATGAAGAACACGAACAGCAGGAACGCGATCGGCGTCGCGAGAGCGCCGTAGGTGTAGCCGGTGGTGGTGATCCACTGGATGTACAGGCGCAGGCCGATGGACGACAGGATGAACACGGCCATCGCGAGGATCGCTCCGGGCAGCACGCGGTGGTACGGCAGTCGGCGCGGCAGCGCGACCTTGTAGAGCAGCGACAACGACAACACCAGCAGCAGCGCGACGCCGGGGTAGTAGAACCGCCCCACCCACGTCGTGATGTAGGGCTGCCAGGACGTCGGGAAGAACTGCGGCAGGATGTCCGGCCCCAGCGCCAGCACCGGCAGCCCGATCACCAGTGCCACCAGCGAGATCATGTACAGCAGCAGCGCGAAGATCCGCTGCCACAGCTCGTTGCGGACGCCGTACTGGCCGTGCGCGACGGTGATCGCGTCGACGAACGACGACATGGCCGACGAACCCGCCCACAGCGAGATCAGGAAGCCGATGGAGACGATCTCGCCCTTGCCGGTGCTGAGGATCTCCGCGACCGTCGGCTGGATCACGCCGTTGACGACGTCGCCGCTGAAGATCGTCCGGGTGAACCCGATGATCTTCTCCTGGACGGCGAGGGGCACCTCGGGGCCGAACCAGTCGCCGAGATAACCCATGGCGCCCAGCACACCGAGCAGCAGTGGCGGGAACGACAGGGTCTGCCAGAACGCCGCCTCGGCGGCTTCTGAGAAGATGTTGCCCTGCCACGCCTTCGACAGCGTGCGCGCGAGTAGACGCAGCGGCCCCGTGCGGCCGGACCTGCGTGCGCTGTTGTCGGTAGGCGAACCCATCGCAGTGACAAGCATGGTGCATAGGGCCACGTTTCGCGGCATCGACGCTCGGAACAGGTAGAGTCACGGTGCCCTCGGCCACGGTCCGCCTGAGGGCTGTTGCATGTCAAAGCCATGTCTGACCTGTACAAATGAGGAGAAACACGTCTGTGACAGCGACAGCAGCAATGCGACCGCTGCGGGCATGGCAGCGCCGCGCGCTGACCAAGTACCTCGCCGCCAAGCCGCAGGACTTCCTCGCCGTCGCGACGCCGGGCGCGGGCAAGACGACCTTCGGGCTGCGCGTGGCCGCCGAGCTGCTGGCCGACCGGACGATCGAGGCCGTCACGATCGTCACGCCCACCGAGCACCTCAAGCACCAGTGGGCGAAGGCCGCCGCCGAGCAGGGCATCCAGATCGACTCGAACTTCCGCAACACCAACGCGATGACCTCCCGCGACTACCACGGTGTGGCCGTGACGTACGCACAGGTCGCCGCGCATCCGACGTTGCACCGCGTGCGCACGGAGAACCGCAAGACGCTGGTGCTGCTCGACGAGGTGCACCACGGTGGCGACGCCAAGTCGTGGGGTGAGGCGATCCGCGAGGCCTTCACGCCCGCGGTCCGCCGGCTCTGCCTGACCGGCACGCCGTTCCGCTCGGACGACTCACCGATCCCGTTCGTGCAGTACGAGGAGAGCAACGGCGGCTTCAAGACGTCCAAGGCGGATCACACTTACGGGTACTCCGACGCGCTGCGTGACGGCGTCGTCCGGCCCGTGCTGTTCCTGGCGTACTCGGGTGAGGCGTCGTGGCGGACCAGCGCGGGCGAGGAGTACACCGCACGGCTGGGCGAGCCCTTGACCCAGGAACAGACCGCACGGGCGTGGCGCACGGCGCTGGACCCGGCGGGAGACTGGATGGCCTCCGTGCTGCGCGCCGCCGACCAGCGGCTCACCCAGAAGCGCCAGAACGGGCTGCCCGACGCCGGCGGCCTCGTGATCGCCACCGACCAGACCGTCGCGAAGGCCTACGCGCAGGTGCTCCAGCGCGTCACGGGCCAGATCCCCACGCTCGTCCTCTCGGACGACCCGAAGGCCTCCGGCAAGATCGCCGAGTTCTCCGCGACGAACGAGCGCTGGATGATCGCCGTCCGGATGGTGTCCGAGGGCGTCGACGTGCCGCGGCTCGCCGTCGGCGTGTACGCGACGTCGTCGTCGACCCCGCTGTTCTTCGCCCAGGCCGTCGGCCGCTTCGTGCGCAACCGGAAGCCCGGCGAGACCGCCACCGTGTTCCTGCCGTCGGTGCCGGTGCTGCTGCAGCTCGCGTCCGAGCTGGAGGCCGAGCGCGACCACGTCCTGGGCAAGCCGCACCGGGAGAAGGACGGCTGGGACGACGAGCTGATGGCCGCGGCCAACCAGGCCAAGGACGAACCGGGCGAGGACGAACGCGCCTTCACGGCCCTGGGCACCACGGCCGAGCTCGACCAGGTGATCTACGACGGCTCGTCGTTCGGCGCCCCGACCATGGCTGGCTCGGCGGAGGAGCAGGAGTACCTCGGCCTGCCGGGGCTGCTGGAACCCGACCAGGTGCGCACGCTGCTGCTGCAACGCCAGGAAGAGCAGATGGCCACCGCGGCCAAGCGACCCAAGCCCGAGGCCGCGGTGCGCGAGGTGCGGACCGCGAGCGTGCAGGAACGCCTCGCGTCACTGCGCAAGGAGCTCAACACGCTCGTGGCGATGCACCACCACCGCACGAAGAAGCCGCACGGCAAGATCCACAACTCGTTGCGCGAGTACTGCGGTGGGCCGCCGACCGCGATGGCGACCATCGAACAGCTCGAGGAACGGATCGCGACCCTGCGATCCTGGTGACCGGCATTCGACGTATCAGCTGCGGGTGATGGCGACGGCGAGCGTCTCGTAGGTCATCGTGAAGGCGCCGCCGGCCGCGTCGATGGCGGTGCCGACGCAGTCCAGCACCTCGGTGACCTGCTCGTTCGTGAGCAGAGCCAGCGGGCTCATGGTGAGGATCAGGTCGAGGTACTCGGCGGTCGTGTAGCTCTGGTCCCACTGTGCGCTCCACAGCTCGGAGCCGGAGAACTCGCCCGTGGCGAGGAACGACTCCGCGGTCCGCTCGCAGCCCGACCGGTAGGACGCCACTGCCTCCGCGGCGTTGTACCCGAGTCGGAACGGCATCTCCGGCGCGATCCTCCGGTACACCTCGGAGAGTGCCTCCGCGACCGGGTCCGGCATCGCGAACGCGTGCCACAGCCCCACGAACACGCCGCCGGGCCGAAGCACCCGCGCGGCCTGACGCTGCCCTTCATCGGCGTTGACCCAGTGCCACGACTGCCCGGCGACGACGGCGTCGAACTCACGGCCCGCGGGGTCCCAGTTCTCGAACTTCGACACCTCCACCGGCACACCGGTCGCGACGGCGAACTCGGCCATGAGCTCGTCGTGCTCGACGCCGAGAACATCGAGTCCGGCGGCCTGCAACTGGCGCGACAGCGTGCCGGTGCCGCAACCGACGTCGACCACGCGCGGTCCAGGGCTCGCCGTGACGATCTTCTGAACCAACTCGGCGGGATAGGGCGGCCGGGTGCGGTCGTAGCGGGCGGCGTCGGTGCCGAACGAGCTCGCGAGTCGCTTGCCGAGCTCTTCGTTGTCTAGAGTGGGCATACGCCCACCATAGTGGGCATACGCCCACTCAGCTAGGAGCAAACCAGCGTGCCCACCGGTGTGCACCTGCGCGACGTGCGCGAACAGTTGTTCGGCGCCGCGGAACGTCTCCTGATCGAGGGCGGGCCGAGCGCGCTGACCAGCAGGGCGGTGACGACAGAGGCCGGCGTCGCCAAGGGGGTGCTGCACCGGTACTTCGACGACTTCGACGCGTTCCTCGCGGAGTTCGTCATGGACCGCGTCGACAAGATGGACGCACGGGCGAAAGCACTGCTCGAAGGCGCGGGCACGGGTGCCATCGTCGACAACCTCGCGGAAGCGATCACCGCCGTGTTCGAGTCGGTCGCCGTGGCGATCGTCGCCCTCGTGACGTTTCGCGACGACCTGCGCAGGCGGCTCCGCGTCGCCTGGCCGGCCGGCATCCCGGTGCTGACGGACGCCGCGATCATGATCCAGGCCTATCTCGAGCAGGAGAAGGCGCTGGGCCGCCTCGGCGATCTCGACGCGGAGGGCGTCGCGCCCATGCTCATCGGCACCGGGCATCTGCTCTTCGCCGATCGCCACGTTCCGCCATCGGCGGAGGCGGTGCGCCGGATGGTCGAGTCGGTCATAGCGCCGTGGTTACGCTCTCACAACTCTGAGTGACTAAATGACGCCAGGGTTACCGCATCGTTGCGACTTAATCGATCCAGTGTGGTTCCGGTCACGCATATGTCGGGCATACGTTGTGCGCCACAACATTCTCTGTGACACAGCGCAGTGAAAGGGATGGCGGATGCGCAGCAAGACTCTCGCTTCCATCGCTGTTACCGCGGGCCTCGCCCTGACGGTTACGGCATGCGGCGCCAACACCTCCTCCAACACCGGAGGCAGCACCAACACGAGCACTGGCAGCGGCACGGGCGCGAAGGTCGGCGTGATCCTGCCCGAGACCAAGACCTCCGCCCGCTGGGAGGGCTTCGACAAGCCCCTCCTCGAGGCGGCTCTGAAGGCCGAGGGTCTCGACCCCGACATCCAGAACGCCCAGGGCGATGTCCAGAAGTTCAGCACCCTCGCCGACGGCATGATCAACAACGGCGTCAAGGTCCTGATCATCGCCACGCCCAACAGTGAGGTCGGTGCCTCCGTCGCCAAGAAGGCGCAGGCCCAGGGCATTCAGGTCATCGACTACGACCGCCTGAACACCGGTGGCTCCTCGTCTTACTACGTGTCGTTCGACAACGTGAAGGTCGGTGAGCTGCAGGGCCAGGGCCTGGCCGACGCGCTCAAGAACGCCCCGCAGGGCGCGAACGTCATCGAGATCGAGGGCGCGCCGACGGACAACAACGCGACCCTCTTCGCGGACGGCCAGAAGAAGATCCTCAAGCCGCTGTACGACTCGGGCAAGCTCAAGCTCGTCCAGTCGCAGCCGATCGACGACTGGGACAACCAGAAGGGTGGTCAGGTCTTCGAGCAGATCCTGACCGGCAACGGCGGCAAGGTGGACGGCGTCGTCGCCGCGAACGACGGCCTCGCCGGCGCGATCATCACCGTGCTGAAGAAGGTCGGCCTCAACGGCAAGGTGCCGGTCACGGGTCAGGACGCGACCCCGGACGGCCTGCAGGCCGTCCTGCTCAAGGACCAGTACATGACCGTCTTCAAGCCGATCAAGGAAGAGGCCGAGGCGGCTGCCAAGCTGGCCGGTTTCCTCGCCAAGGGCGACACCGCGGGCGCTGACAAGCTGGCCTCCGGCGTCACCAAGGACACCAAGGCGAGCCGCGACGTCAAGTCCGTTCTCCTCACGTCGCAGCTGATCACCCGCGACAAGGTCAAGGTCGTTGTGGACGCCGGCTTCGTCAAGGCCTCCGAGGTCTGCGTGGCCGCCACCCAGGCTGCCTGCACCGAGCTCGGCATCAAGTAGGACCGCTCGTGACGAGGGCGGGGTGCGCGTCTGTCGCACCCCGCCTCTCGCCGCGTGTTACCCCGGAGGAAACCCAGTGAGCGAGCCGATTCTCGAGCTGCGCGGCATCAACAAGAGCTTCGGTCCCGTGCACGTCCTGCACGACATCGACCTCGACGTCCAACCCGGCGAGGTCACCGCCCTCGTCGGCGACAACGGCGCGGGCAAGTCGACGCTGGTCAAGTGCATCGCGGGCATTCACCCGACCGATTCGGGCGAGGTCCTGTTCGAGGGCCAGCCGGTGCACATCAAGGGTCCGCGCGAGGCCGCGGAGCTCGGGATCGAGGTCGTCTACCAGGACCTTGCCCTGGCCGACAACCTCGACATCGTCCAGAACATGTTCCTCGGCCGTGAGCGCACCAAGGGTGGTCTGCTCGACGAGTCCGACATGGAACAGGCGGCGCGCAAGACGCTGGCGTCGCTGTCTGTGCGCACGGTCAAGTCCGTCCGCACGCAGGTCTCGTCGCTGTCCGGTGGTCAGCGCCAGACCGTGGCGATCGCCAAGGCCGTGCTGTGGAACAGCAAGGTCGTGCTGCTCGACGAGCCCACCGCCGCACTCGGCGTTGCGCAGACGCGCCAGGTCCTCGACCTGGTCCGCCGCCTCGCGGAGCAGGGCCTGGGCGTCGTCCTGATCAGCCACAACATGAACGACGTGTTCGAGGTCGCCGACAAGATCGCGTGCCTCTACCTCGGCCGCATGGCCGCCGTCGTGTCGACCAAGGACGTCACGCACGGACAGGTGGTCGAGCTGATCACCGCCGGCCGTTCCGGTGACCTGGGCATCGCGCGTCCCGAGGCGGCGACGATCTGATGAGTACCGAAGAGGCGAGCAGCATGACCGACACCACCGAAACGCACGAGGCGGAGGCCCCGCAGGGCGCCATCTCCGACTTCGGCATCGACACGACCTCCCGTTCCACCAGCGAGGCCATCAGGGACTACTGGTCCAGTGTCCGCGGCGGCGAGCTCGGCTCACTGCCCGCTCTGCTCGGACTGATCGTGCTGCTCATCGTGTTCAGTTCGCTGTCCGACTCGTTCTTCACCCTCGGCAACCTCGCCAACCTGCTCCAGCAGGGCGCCAGCATCACCATCATCGCGATGGGTCTGGTGTTCGTGCTGCTGCTCGGCGAGATCGACCTGTCCGCCGGCACCGCGTCCGGCGTGACGGCCTCGGTGATGGCGCTGGACCTGATCCACGGCGGCAACCTGCTCGGTGGCATGGGCGACGGGGTCTTCTACGTCTTCTGCGGCTGGCTGGTCCTCGCGGTCGGCCTCTCGCTGCTGATGCGCCTGTGGACCGGCGCCGTGCTGTCCGGCATCGCGCTGGCCATCGCTCTGCTCGGCGTGCCCGCGAACGCGTGGATCGGCATGCTGCTGGCGATCTGCGTCGGTGCGTCGATCGGCTGCATCACCGGCTACCTGGTCGCGAAGATCGGCATCCCGTCGTTCGTCGTGACCCTGGCGCTGTTCCTCGTGTGGAGCGGTGTGGTGCTGCAGTTCATCGGCCAGGGCGGCACGCTCGGCCTGCGCGACGACACGATCTTCCAGGTCGCCAACGGCAACATCGGCTCCGCCGGGTCGTGGATCCTGTGCGTGGTCGCGGTCGGCGGCTACGCGGCCGTCGTGCTCAACCGGCACTTCACCCGGCTGCGCAAGGGACTCGTCGCCCAGCCGACCGCGCTGGTGCTGACCAAGATCGGCGGCCTCGCGCTGCTGGCCGCGGTCGCCACGTTCGCGCTGACGCAGAACCGGTCGCCCAGCACCCTCGTGGTGATCGCGGGCGTGCCGTACGTCGTGCCGCTGGTGCTCGTCCTGCTGGTGATCGGCACGTTCGTGCTCGACCGCACCAGCTACGGCCGTCACCTCTACGCGGTCGGCGGCAACAAGGAGGCCGCGCGCCGCGCCGGCATCAACGTGGAGAAGATCCGGATGAGTGTCTTCGTCATCGCCTCCTCGGCGGCGGCGATCGGCGCCATCGTCTACTCCTCGAAGGTCGGCTCGGTCGACCCGAACGCCGGTGGCGGCAACACCCTGCTGATGTCGGTCGGTGCGGCCGTCATCGGTGGCACGTCGCTGTTCGGCGGCAAGGGCCGGCTGCGTGACGCCGTCATCGGTGGTGCGGTGCTGGCGGTCATCGCGAACGGCATGGGCCTGCTCAAGCAGCCCTCCGCCGTCGTGTTCATGGTGACCGGTCTCGTCCTGCTGCTCGCCGCGAGCGTCGACGCGTTGTCCCGCCGCCGAGCGGCGACCGCGGCTCGCTGACGAGGTGACTGGACCCACGTCCGGCACTCGTCCCGACGAGATCCGCAGGCACAACAGGACGGCGCTGCTGCGCCGCCTGCACATCGACGGACCGTCCACCAGGGCGTCGCTCGCGGCTGAGCTCGGCCTCAACCGCAGCACGATCAAGGCCCTGGTGGACGGCCTCGCCGAAGCCGGTGTCGTCGCCGAACGCGTGCCCGCTCTGCGCAGCGGAGCGGGCCGCCCGTCCCTGCTCGTACTACCCCAGCCGAACGCCGCCGTGGTCATCGCGATCGACGTGCGGGTGGAGCACGTGGCGATGGGGTTCGTCGGCCTCGGCGGGGAGATCCTCGGTCGGGACAGCTGGAACCTGCACCGGACGCGTGATCCGGGGGAGGTCATCACGCACATCGTCGAGTCGGCGCGCCTCATGGCCGACGACCTCGACGCCACCGCCGTCGGGGTCGGTGTGTCGGTGCCCGGTGTGGTCCGGCGCGCCGACGGCCATGTGCACGAGGCGCCGAACCTGCACTGGACCGACGTCGCCCTCGGCAAACGCCTGGAGGCGGTGCTGAAGGTGCCGGTCCAGGTCGGCAACGACGCGGAGCTCGGTGCGCTGGCGGAGCACGTGCGCGGCGCGGCCAGGGCGTCCTCGGACATGGTCTACATCTCCGCGGACGTCGGCGTCGGCGGGGGTGTGATCCTGTCCGGGCAACCGTTGCGCGGCTCCGGCGGCTACGTCGGCGAGCTGGGGCACATGGTGGTCAACCCGCAGGGCCGGCGCTGCTACTGCGGTTGTGACGGCTGCTGGGAGACCGAGGTCGGCGAACCGGCGCTCTGCCGGGCGCTGGGCCTGCCGGACGACGCCCCGCGCGGCGCCGTCGTCGCGACGCTGCGGGCGCTCGACGACCCCGCCGCGCTGACCGAGTTCGCCGGGTGGCTGGCGCTGGGGCTCGCGAACATCGTCAACGTGCTCGGCCCGGAACTGGTCGTGCTCGGCGATCTCTACACGGCGCTGCCGGACTCCGTCGTCGACGCGGTGAGCTCCGCGGTGCAGCAACGCAGCCTGGTCTCGCGCGCGGTCGGCGGCACCCAGGTCGTGATCTCGCCCCTGGGCAGGGACGCGAAGCTGATCGGTGCGGCCGAGCTGGCGTTCGAGCCCGTTCTCGACACGATCTAGAACTCGTCCGAGACGCCCGTGCGGTGCCGGAAAAACGCTCTGGAAAGCGAAGGGGGCGGAGATCCATCCGGATCTCCGCCCCGAGCGGCTAGGTGGGGTGGAAGTCAGCCCTGCTGAATTTCAGCAGCGAGTTCGCGCAATTTCTCACTGTGCGCCCGGGCGTGGTGCCCGCAGAACAGCAGCTCGCCCCCGGACGGGAGCAAAGCGCGAACCTGGGCAGCAGCCCCGCAGCGGTCGCAGCGGTCGGCAGCGGTCAACTCGGGGCGGGTGAGTGCTGCAGTCATGATGAATCTCCCTCCGTCCCGGCACCGATACGGTGTGTTCCGGTGCCCTCTTACCAAGCTGCGACCACGGCGCCCCTGGCTTGGTGCGCGGTGCTCGCTGGCTCCACTCTGACAGACGTTCTGGCGATAGTCAGTGTTCCCGTGTGCGTGGCGACTCGCGTCACTATGCGATTTACCCGGCTGCAGCAGGCTTACACATGTGTTTGCCACCGGTTCACCGTCTTGACAGGCACTCTGCGCAACCGGAAACCCGCTGGTGGAGCAGCATGTTCAGGCCGTTCGGTCGGTTGCGTGCGACCGGGAGTGTGATATCGGTTGCGCTTGTCCGCCCGCAGCGAACAGGTCACGAACGTCCCACAATTCGGACGCGGAACCGTGATCAAAATCCCGATCAAACGCTTGTTCTCCTGCCCGATCAGCTCGCGAGGGCCGCGCTGATCGCCCGTGCCGCGTGTCCCACGGCCTCCCGCAACGCGGCGGCGCTACGACCGTTGTCGAGCACTGCGGAAACGGTCCCGATGACGCTGCTGGACGGCGTGCGCACCGGAGCGCTGACGAACTCCATGCCCGCCGGCACCGTGGCCCCAGGACGCAACCGGGCCACGTCCTCGGCCCGCACGATGCTCGCCGCCGCGACGAGCACCCGGTCACGCCGGGGCACCGCGAGGATCGTCGACGTCCTGATCGTCGCCGACAACGCCCGCAACGGCTGCCGCGCCACCCGCAGAATGCCCGGCGCAGGCTCCCACGCCTGCCCGAACCGGAACATCTGCGCGCCGATGCGGTAGCGGCCACGCGCGTTCTCCACCGCGCCGAGCGCCTCCATCTGGTCCAGAAGGCGGTGCACCGTCGTCTTCGGCATCTCACAGCGGTCGGCGAGTTGCGTGAGCCCCAGCTCACCCTCGTCCATCAGCTTGTCCAGCAGCGAGAAAGCCCCTTCGAGTACTGACCTGCCCATGTTTTCCTGCCCCCTCGTTCCGGTGTCCGGAACTGTCCCTGTGCACCCCTCCGGCACAGCCACACACTGATGGTGTCGCGGATGCATAGGCGGCACATGAGTACATGGGTACTCATCTTTTGCATGCGCACGATCAGGCCTGGTCAGGCCAGGGCAGCACGGTGAGCTCCGGCCACTGTCCGCGCCACCGCCGGGTCTTGGTCTCGTAGACCTCGCGGGGAGCGAGCACGGGGTTGGGACGGACGACGAGGTCGAACACGTCTGCGAGGCCGTGCGGCGCGTAGACGTGCCAGCGGTCGTCGTTTTCGAGACGGATGCCCACGCTGCACGTGGTGGCCGCGAACGAGTCGATGGCTGCTTCGGTGGACGTGTAGGGCGCGCAAGGGACCCCGAAGTGGTCCTCGTACCAGAGGTGAACGCGTGCCTCGTTGCGGATCTCGACGACCGCGGGCAGATCGGCGAAAACGCGCGCGCCGGCCTCGATGACCTCGTTCTCGGCTTCCCAGCTGAGATCGGCATCGTCGAAGTAGAACAGGTCGTAGTCCCTGATGCCCTCGGTCGGCGGCCGGCCGGTGACCACGTTCCACACCGTCTGGAACACGCATCCGGCGGTCAGGTACCACCCGGGGAGATCGAGTTCGGCGGCTCGGCGCAGGACCTCCACCAGAACCTCGTTGCGAGCGAGGGTGGTGCGCAGTGCGTCGATCACACCTCAGGAAAACACAGGCGCGCAAAAACACAGGGGCCCCGCACCGAACCGGTGCGGGGCCTCCTGCGTATGTCCAGGTATGACCTAGTCGAGGTAGTCGCGCAGAACCTGCGAACGCGACGGGTGACGCAGCTTCGACATCGTCTTGGACTCGATCTGACGGATGCGCTCACGCGTGACGCCGTAGACCTGGCCGATCTCGTCCAGCGTGCGCGGCTGGCCGTCGGTGAGGCCGAAGCGCAGCCGGACGACGCCCGCCTCGCGCTCGGACAGCGTCGCGAGCACGGACTGGAGCTGGTCCTGCAGCAGCGTGAACGAGACGGCGTCGACAGCGACGACGGCCTCGGAGTCCTCGATGAAGTCGCCGAGCTGGCTGTCGCCCTCGTCGCCGATCGTCTGGTCCAGCGAGATGGGCTCACGCGCGTACTGCTGGATCTCCAGCACCTTCTCGGGCGTGATGTCCATTTCCTTGGCGAGCTCCTCCGGGGTGGGCTCGCGGCCCAGGTCCTGGAGCAGTTCGCGCTGGATGCGACCGAGCTTGTTGATGACCTCGACCATGTGCACCGGGATGCGGATGGTGCGGGCCTGGTCGGCCATCGCGCGGGTGATCGCCTGCCGGATCCACCAGGTGGCGTACGTGGAGAACTTGTAGCCCTTGGTGTAGTCGAACTTCTCGACGGCGCGGATCAGACCCAGGTTGCCCTCCTGGATCAGGTCCAGGAACGCCATGCCGCGGCCGGTGTAGCGCTTGGCCAGCGACACGACGAGACGGAGGTTCGCCTCGAGCAGGTGGTTCTTGGCGCGCTCGCCATCACGCACGATCCAGCGGAGGTCGCGGCGCAGCTGCGGGGTGAGCTTCTCCGCTTCTTCCTCGGAACGGCGCACGCGCTCGGCGGCGTACAGGCCTGCCTCGATGCGCTTGGCGAGTTCGACTTCCTCCTCGGCGTTGAGGAGGGCGACCTTGCCGATCTGCTTGAGGTAGGCGCGGACGGAGTCGGCCGAGGCGGTGAGCTCCGCGTCCTTGCGCGCCTGGCGCAGGGCCTCGGACTCTTCCTCGTCCCAGACGAAGTCACCCTTGTTGGGGTCCTCCGCCTCCTCGGGCTCGTCCACGACGGGCTCGTCGACGATTTCGACGTCCTCGACCAGGTCCTCGGCGCCGGGAGCGCCTTCCATGTCCTCGGGCTCTTCGCCGTCGGCCTTCTTGGTCGTCGCACCCTTGGCGGGAGCGGCCTTCGTGGCCGGCTTGCGCGCGCCCTTGGCGGCTGCGGCGGCGGGCTTCTTGGCCGCTGCCGTCGCGGTCGTCTTGCGCTTGGGCTTCTCCTCGGCCTCGCCGGCCGCGGTCGCCTTGGTCGTCTTGGCGGCGCTCGCGGCGGAGCTGGAGCGTCGGGATGCGGTTTCTGCGGCTGCCACGTACGCCCTTTCGCGACGGTCGTTCAAGGCAAACCAGAGGGCGCGAAACCTCGGTCGCCAGAGTTCAGGGGATCTCCCCGCCGATCTTGCTTGGCGGGTGTGCGTTCCATTGTAACGACGTCGGTGACGCGGTGTTGCGCCCCGAGGTGGTTCGAGGCGCTCTCACCTGCGTTCTCGCAGCTAGATCGAGTAAGGCGAGTCGGACACGTTTCGGTGTCGAATGGTCGCGATGATCGCGGTCAGGGCCTGATGCCGTGCGCCGCGGCCCACGCGGCACCGACGATGCCGGCGTCGTTCTTAAGGGCGGCCGCGACGACCTCGGTGCGGACCTTGAGCAACGGCAACCACTTCTGCGCCTTCTTGCTCACACCGCCGCCGGCGATCACGAGATCAGGCCAGATGAGGTCCTCGAGCACGTTGATGTAGCGCGTGACCCGGGGCGTCCATTCCTCCCAGGACAGGCCCTTGTCCTCCTTCACGGAGGCGGCCGCACGCGTCTCCGCGTCGTGCCCGTCGACCTGGAGGTGGCCGAACTCGGTGTTCGGGACGAGCTTGCCGTCGAGGAACACCGCGCTGCCGATGCCGGTGCCGAACGTGAGCAGCACGACGGTGCCGTCCTTGCCGACGCCCGCGCCGAACGTCATCTCGGCGATGCCGGCCGCGTCCGCGTCGTTCATCACCACGATGTCCTCAGGCTTGCGCTTGAGGCGCTCAGCGAAGAGCTGCTGGGCGTCGCAGTTGATCCATCCCTTGTCCACGTTCGCGGCACTGAGCGCCACACCGTGCTTGACCACACACGGCAGCGTGATGCCGACCGGCCCGTCCCACTGGAACTTCTCGACGATCTCGGCGACGACCTCCGCGACCGCTTCCGGCGTCGAGGGCTGAGGTGTGGGGATGCGCAGGCGTTCGCCGTCCAGTGCTCCTGCTTCGAGGTCGACCAGGCCGCCCTTGACGCCGGAGCCGCCGATGTCCACACCGAACCCGCGGGTGATGCCCATTCCCCGTGGTCCTTCCTACTCGATCCTGCTGGTTTCGATTCAGTACCTGTGGTGCGCAGACATTAGCCTGACGTTGTCCGATAGTCCCGTGCTAGTGACGCAGGAGGGAACCGGTCGTGTTCGATCCCAGGCCACTCGTCGACATCGCCACGGCCATCGGACAGGAAGCGGGCGCTCTTGTTCAGCGCATGCGCGCTTCCGCCGTGGTCTCGTTCGACACCAAGAGCACATCAACGGACGTGGTCACGGCCGCCGACCGCGCCTCAGAACAACTCGTCCGGACGCGTCTGTCCGAGTCGCGTCCCGGTGAGCCGGTTCTCGGCGAGGAAGAGGGCGGAACCGTCGTCGAGGGGCTGACCTGGGTCGTCGACCCGATCGACGGCACCGTCAACTACCTCTACGGCATCCCCTGGTACTCGGTGTCGATCGCGGCGCAGCTCGACGGCGAGTCCGTCGCGGGCGCGGTGGTGGAGCCGGCGACCGGCCGCGTGTGGACCGCGGCGCGCGGGTACGGCGCCTTCCTGGACGGGGAGCCGTTGCACGTGTCGGCGACCACGGATCTGTCGCTGTCGTTGCTGGGGTACGGCTTCGCGTACCGGCCGGAACGTCGTCAGCGGCAGGCCGACGCGTGGGCGTCGATGGCGACGCGGGTGCGTGACCTGCGCCGGGCCGGCGCGGCCTCGCTGGACCTGTGCTCGGTGGCGGCAGGTCGGCTCGACGCGTACGCCGAGCACGCGCTGGGGCGCTGGGACTGGGCCGCCGGCGGGTTGATCGCCGCCGAGGCCGGTGCCGTGGTCCGGCTGCCGGGTTCTTCGCCGGAGCTGGGGGAGGACGCGACGTTCGCGGCCGCGCCGGGGATCGCCGACGCCATGTACGGCGCGCTCGTCGAGTCCGGCTTCGGCAAGGTCTGAGTCACCGCGCGGTCGGGGTCTGCCCGGTCAGCCGGGAGATCAGGTCGACGACCTCACGCACGTCAGGGACGTGAATCAGTTCGGCCACCGCCTTGTTGCCGAACCCGTCGGGCATGATCCGCTGGTCGAGGCGGACGTACCCGGAGCCGTCCGCTTCCTCCACGTACGCCAGGTTGTCGATCTCGGCGAGCCGCACTGCCCGCGTTCGCCTGCCGGGTACCGACACGACGCGTTGGTCGGTGACGAAGTAGGTCGTGCGACGCAGTGTCAGGAAGCGCCAGACGAACGGCTCGGTGAAATGGGCGACCTCGGGCGCCACGAACACGGCGAGCCCGATGCGCCACAGATCGCCCAGGTCCAGCCACTGGCTCGCCAGCGCGAAGACCGCCACCACCAGTACGAGCGCGACGGCGTGGAACTTCAGGCTGAACCGCATCCACGCCGGATCCCCGCGCAAGAACACCGAACGGTGCGCGGGCGAGCCCTGCCACAGGACGTGCTCGCCCGGAAGAAGATCAACCCCCATGTGCGCAAGGTAGCGAGCGGGAGGACGAAAGTCAGGCGCAGGTCACGTCGCGGGCGCCGGAGAGGTTGTCCGCGTTCAGGGTCGGTGGGGCGGCGGCTGCGGCCTGGCCGCCCTGCTGCTCCGGCTGCTGCTCGGCCCACTCCTTGAGCTGGTCGAGCACCTTGCGGGCGTCGCTGTTCGGCTTGACCTCGTCGAACTTCTTGCCGACCGCGATGTCGACGGTGGCGTCCTGGCGGTCGTCGCGCACGAGCTCCAGGCACGGCTCCAGCAGCGACAGCGTCCGTGCCGCCTGCGAGCCGGGGGCGCCGAAGCGGATCTGGCCGCGGCAGCCCATGTCGCCCGCCGGGTAGATCGGGTCGTTGCCGGGGTCGGCCGCCTGCTTCAGGCCCAGTTCGGTGAACTGGGTCGCGACGGTCTTGGCGTGGTTGCGCTGGGTCGAGGCGTTGACGACCTTGAAGTTGACCTCGCCCAACGGCACCGGGTTGGTGCGGTCCAGCGCGTCGTGTTCGAGCACGGTGCCCAGGGCGGGCGGCGGTGCGGTCGAGGTGGCTCCCGGATCGACCCCGGCCTCGGCCGGGGCGGTCCCCGAGGACTGCACGTGACCGGGCGCGTTGCACTTGATGGCCGCGTCCACGTCGCCGGCGTTGCCGAGCACCTTCACCCACACGAACACGGAACTGACCAACAGCACCGCGAACAGGACTAGCGCGGGCACGGGCCGACGCCGCTTGTAGGGCGTCAAACTTCCCGATGCGGGTCCCACGTGCGAAGCCCTCCCCGTGTTACGTCCCCTGTGATCAGCCTAGGCCCTGCCCAGCTGTTGCGCGCCCCGACGGGCGTGACCCAGCGCACCGGCCTGATTGCTCACAGTCAGGACGGTACCGGCCCGGCGCCAGGTTGCACGCCGGGACGCACGTGCTCCCGCACAGGGTATCGGTCCAGCGTAGAAAGGTTGTGTCACCCGTCCGGTCGGTAAGGGGTAACCCGATGTGGAAGCACTCGGACAATGAGCTACCCTCTGCGCGCTCCGCACACATGTGGATCAAGCCGACGGTCACGTCAAGGGGGTTGGCTTGGCACTCGGGTGTGAGAGACCTACGTCACCTTGACGTGGGGCACAAAAGAGGTCGCTGGAGCGTTAACCAGCGACACGAACAGTCTCCGTAGACCGCAGGGGTGAAGAAGATGGCGACCGACTACGACGCGCCGCGTCGCAGCGAGGCGGACGAACTCGCTGAGGACTCCCTCGAGGAGTTGAAAGCCCGGCGGAACGAGACGCAGTCCGGCGTCGTCGACGTCGACGAGGACGCGAACGCTGAGAACTTCGAGCTGCCCGGCGCCGATCTGTCCGGCGAGGAGCTCACGTTCAAGGTCCTGCCCAAGCAGGCCGACGAGTTCACGTGCTCGAAGTGCTTCCTGGTGCACCACCGCAGCAGGCTCGCCGAGGACAACGGCGGCACGTACATCTGCCGGGACTGCGCCTGACGCAAATTCCGCCGAGAAAGAACTGGGCGCTCACCCGCACGGGTGGCGCCCAGTTGTGTTTTTCAGACTGTGTTCTTCAACGCTCGTCAGGCCGCGTGCTGCCCGGACCTGATCGCGGCGGCGAGCTCTTCCGGGCGCCGCGAGCTGATCAGCCAGTAGGGCGTCGGGTCCTCCGGGTCGTTCACGCGCACCCGCACGAGCGACTTGACCCAGCCCTTCTGCACGACGAACGCGGCCGGGTCGAGGAACGGGCCCATGACCTTGCGCCGGTCCTGCGGGGCGATGATCTCGACGTCGCCGAGCAGATCGAGGGAGATGTGCGCCTCGCCCGCCCGCAGCTCGCCGTCGGCGACCTCCACCTTGGTGGACCCCTGCCGCATGATCAGCACGATCGTCAGCGGCAGCAGGATCGCGTACGGCAGCCAGGAGCGGACACCGGGGAAGCCCATGTGCACCTCGGCGGCCAGCAGCCCGGCGCCCAGCAGCGGCCAGGGCCAGATCCACCACGTCACGTACAGGCGCTCGCGGAAGGTCGTAGTGGCGGTCACGGCAGTCTCACTCACGTCGTCAGGGTAATCTCGCCCGCCGTGTCCAGCGTCGAGGTGTTGCTGACCCGGCTCGATCCGGGGGTTCCCGTGCCCGCCTACGCCCGTCCCGGCGACGCGGGCGCCGATCTGGTCACCACGTCGGACGTGGTCATTCCACCAGGCGAGCGCGCCGTCGTCGGCACCGGTGTCGCGATCGCGCTCCCGCTCGGGTTCGCCGGTTTCGTGCACCCCCGTTCCGGGCTGGCCGCGCGGGTCGGGCTGAGCGTGGTCAACACTCCGGGCACGATCGACTCCGGCTACCGCGGTGAGATCCGCGTTTGCCTCGTGAACCATGATCTCCGTGAGCCGATCGTGCTGTCGCGCGGCGACCGGATCGCCCAGCTCGTCGTGCAACGCGTCGAGCACGCGGTGTTCCGAGAGGTCACCGAGTTGCCGGAAACGGAACGCGGTGCGGGAGGCTATGGCTCGACCGGCGGGCACGTGGTGCTCGCCCGTACGAAGACAGAGGGGTAGAGGCATGTTCGGAAGGCGCCGCAAGCGCGGTCGTCACTCCGCTGGGGCTGTCGACACCGGTCCGGAGCACGACGAGGACTTCGACGACGTCGCCGGACCGTGGGACTCGACGGTGGCGCCCCATGACGAGCTGGAGCGGCTCGACCTGGGATCGGTGCAGCTGCCGATGCCGGCCGAGGCCCAGCTGCAGGTCGAGATGGACCAGCAGAACGGTTCCGTGCGCGCCGTGCACGTCCTCACGTCCGTCGGGCAGCTGACGGTCAGCGCGTTCGCCGCGCCGAAGTCGGGCGGCCTCTGGCGGGAGGTCGGCGCCGAGCTGATCGAGGGCCTCAAGGAGGACGGCGCCCGCATCAACCGCGAGAACGGCGAGTGGGGCGAGGAGATCACCGCTCGCAACCAGGGCGTGCAGATCCTCTTCGTCGGCGTCGACGGGCCGCGCTGGATGCTGCGCGGTGTCGCCGCCGGTCCCGAGGAGCACTTCGAGCAGAACTCCGCGGCACTGCGGGAGATGCTGCGCGGCACCGTCGTCGTGCGCGGCGAGCAGCCGATGCCGCCCCGCACCCCGCTGCCGGTCGAACTGCCGGAAGCGATCGCCAAGCACATTCAGCAGCAGGGCTGACGCGCTTGTTGCCACGCCTGCACCGCGCGCCCTAGTGCGTGCGGGTAGGCGTCAAGCGTCGTTGTCGTGAGCACGGCGCGTGGGATCGCTTCTGCCCATTGCTCAGCGATCTCGATCGGGTGCACCGGGTCGTCGGTGCACCCGACGATGCCCGTCGGCACCGTAAGGCTCCTCAGCTCGTCGAGCGTCGGCGCCGGCGACTCTGCGGCTTCCTCGAAGTGCGGCACGAGCTGGTCGCCGTAGCCCCGCCAGGCCCTGGTCAGTTCCTCGTGCAGCCAGCCGGTCGTGCCGGCGAGCGCGGTGTCGAGGCCGTGGTTCGCGACGATCTCCGCGCTGGCCCTGGCGGCGAGTGCCGCCGGTGCGCCGTTCGGAGCCCCGGTCCAGGCCGGCAGCGCGAGAACCAGGCCTGCGCACCTGTCCGGGTTGTGCGCGGCCCACCTGGCCGCGACGTGCGCGCCGAGTGAGACGCCACCCACCACGATCGGGTGGCCTGCCGAGGCATTTTCGAGGGCCGTCAACCGTTCACTGAGTGTGCGGACGCGAGGAGCGGTGAGAACCGCGCCGACCTGCGACAACGGCTCGGCGAACACGGAACGGACAAACACCTCGTCAGAGGCGGTTCCGGGCAGGAGGAGAACAGTCTCGGCAGGCACGCCCGAGATTGTCCGCCCTCGTGCGTACCCTCACTCTCAGACGGTCCACACCACGGGGCCACTTGAGCAATGCAGGAGTCGGGGATGAGCGGCTATTGGCGCCGCTTGGTGCGTCGCTTGACCAGTGACGTCACCGAGCTCGACGCGGACGACCTCTCGCGAAAAGCGGAGGCCGTCGGCGCGGTGAAGGCCTGCGACTGCAAGTCCGGCGAGGAGGTCACCGTCCTCGGCAGGCTCCGCAGCGTGGAGCTCTGCCCCAGGGACGCGGCCGCCACGCTGGAAGCTGAGCTCTACGACGGCACCGAGGGCGTGACCCTCGTCTGGCTCGGCCGCCGTCGCATCGCGGGTATCGAGCCTGGTCGGACGATCAAGGCTCGTGGCCGCATCGCCGTGCGCGACGGGCGCAAGGTGCTCTACAACCCCTATTACGAGTTGCAGAACGCTTCATGACCTCAGCTGAGACCGAAGAAAAGCAGCCCACCGTCCTCGAGCAGATGGGCGGCGTGAGCGGAATGCTCTACTCGTCGCTGCCCGTCGTCGTCTTCGTCATCGTCAACTTCGCCGCCAAGAACCTGATGGCCGCGATCATCAGCGCACTCGCCGCCGCCGTCGTCATCGGAGTGGTCCTGGCGGTCCGCAAGGGCACCGTCCAGCCCGCCATCTCCGCCGTGTTCGGCGTGGGCATCGCGGCGTTCATCGCCTACAAGACGGGTGAGGCCAAGGGCTTCTTCCTCTTCGGCATCTGGCAGAGCGTCGTCTACGGCGGCGCCTTCCTGCTGTCGATCATCCTGCGCTGGCCGCTGGCCGGCGTGATCTGGACGTTCCTCAACGGCCGCGACCGCTCCTGGCGGTCCGACAAGGCCACGGTCCGCGACTACGACATCGCGACCTTCGTCTGGGCGCTGGTCTTCTTCGCGCGCTTCGTGGTGCAGCGCTGGCTCTACGAGGAGAACCAGGTCGGCTGGCTAGCCGTGGCCCGCCTCGGCATGGGCTACCCGCTGATGGCCATCGCGCTGGTCGCCACGGTCTGGGCGGTCCGCAGGGCCGACAAGCGCCTGAAAGCAGCCGAGGAAGCCCGCGAGGCTGAGGCCGGACTTCGCGCCACCGAGGAAGAGGTCCTGGCCCGCACGGCCGACGACCTCCTCACCCCGGACATGGACGAGCTCCAGCGCGTGGTGGAGAAGGAGTCGCGCGACAAGTCCCGCGACTGACCCGCTCGGCGTTTCCCGCGGCCGGCGTCTCTTCGGAGGCGCCGGCCGCGTTGTCGTTGGAGGCGCCAGCCGCCGTGTTGCTCAGCTCGCCGTCGACTGACCGGGTCGGCGGCGGTATCCCGTATCCCGTATCCCGTACATCAGATGTCTGCGGTGCACGGTCGGCAGTCGACAGTCGCCAATGACAACGTTGTCACCGACGCTGGCGTTGGGATCCGGCATCCCGCATCCCGCATCCCGCATTTCGGATACCGGATACCGGATACCGCCGTCGGATACCGCTGCCGGTAGCCGGGATGCTGTATATCGTCAGGACGGGCCGAGCACCGTGCGCAGCCCGTCGCGCCCCGTCACCCCGAGCACGCCGTATATCGCATGCAGATGGTTGTCGACCGTGCGCTTCGAGGTGTGGAGCTGCTCGGCGATCTGCTGGTTGGTCAGGCCGGACGTGGCGAGGCGGGCGACCTCCACCTGGCGGCGGGTCAGGTGGGTGAGGCCGTCGGCGCGCAGGGCCGGGGTGTGGACGCGGTCGAAGTCGCGCATCACCAGGGCCTGGCGGGCGGAGGCCTGGGAGGCGGCGCGGGCGTTGCCGTGGGTTCGGTGCAGGCGGGCGGCGGAGGCCAGGGCCTCGGCGGCGTAGAGGGTGGCGCCGAGGCGCAGGAAGTCCGTCGCCGTGGCCTCCAGGACGGCCGGTGCGGCGTGGGCGAGTGCGGTCGCGTGTGCCGTGTAGGCCGAGGTCATCGGGTCGTCCATGGTGGACGTGAGGGCCGCCAGGCGCAGGGACGTGTCGACGCCGAAACGGGCCGCGTCGTGCAGGGCCATGGCCTCGCCGCCGTGCACGCCCAGCTCGGCGCATTCGTCCGCCGCGGCCACGGCGGCGTCGGCGGCGGCCCGGATGTCGCCCAGCGCGGCGAGCACCCAGGAGCGGGCCACCGACACCCTCATGCCGGTCAGCCGCCACGCCGGGCGGCGGGCCTTCTCGGCGCGGGCCAGGGCTTGTTCGGCCAGGGCGCCGTCACCGCAGAGCGCGGCGGCGCTCGCCAGGTTCGCGAGGGCGATGGTGTCGAAGATCAGCGGGTTTCCCGGCGTTTTCGGACTGCCCTCACGGGCCAGGCGCAGCGACTGGGAGCCGTGGCCTCGCATGCTCGCGCAGAACGACAACACGCTGTAGAGCGACGTCGTGCCGGTGAAGTCCAAATCGTCGAACAACGTGTCGTACATCTTCAGCGCGAGCTTCTCCGCCTCGGCGATGTGGCCGCCGTACGCCAGCGCGAAGCAGCGCATGCGCATGCCGCCGTAGTCCGGGGCCGGCGACTCGCCGCCCGACGACAGAGTCTCGGCCTCACACCAGGCGACCTCCTCCTCGACCTCGCGGTACCGGCCCGCGTGCAGCAGGCACAACGCCCTGGTGCGTCGCATGTGGATGGACAGGTGCGGCATCACGGGCTGGTAGGTGCTCTCCAGCACCGTGGCCACGTGGTGGTGCTGCGCCTCCTGCAGAGTCCGGACGACCTTCAGCCAGTCGCGCAGGTCCTCCGGGAGACCGGGCACGTCGACACCGGCGAGCACCGCGGCGGCGGCGTCCGCGTCGCCCAGCCCGAAGTGCAGGTTCATGGATCGGGTGGCGCCGAGGCGGCCCAGGTCCGCCGTCGACAACGGGCCGGCCATCACGTCCGCCAGCGTCGCCTCGGCCTGGTCCGGCGCACGGCCGTGCATCAGCACCTGGCCGAACACGTGCCCGACCCGGCTCAAGCCGCCCGCGTCGACGGCGGCGCGGCACAGGCGTTCGGCGAGCGTCACGTCCCGCGCGGCCCACGCCTGTTCGGCGGCCGCGGCCAGCAGTGTCAGCGAGATCGGTGAGCCGCCGTCGAGTCGCCACGTCGCGATACGCATCAGGTCTTCACGACGGCGTGCGCCCGTTGCTTCCAGACCGGCGGCCAACGCGCGTTGGTGTGACTGCGCACGCAACGCCGGGCATGTCGCGCGAAGCAGACTGCCGTACAACGGATGCCCGAGCCGCACGACCGTGCGGCGCCCCGACGACTCGACACGGATCAACGCCCGTGTCTCCAGGTCGTTGAGCGCCTCCTCCTGCACCAGCGACGCCAGGAGGTCCAGCTCGACCGGCTCGGAACAGGCGAGCAGTTCCAGCGCGTGCCGGTGCGCCGGCTCCAACCGGCCGAGGTTCTCCTGCACGAGCTCGCCGAGCCGCCCGCCGAGCTGGATCTCGCCGTGCCACGACCAGATGCCTTCAGTCACGCGCAACGCCCCCACCGCGCGCCCGAAGACCACGAGTTCCCTGAGGTACAAGGGGTTCCCCGCGCTGCCGGACCACAGCAACGACGACGAGCGCGTGTCCACCGGCCCGTCCAACGCCTGTTCCAGCAGCAGATCGGACTCGGCACGCGAGAGGTCGCCGAGCGGATAGCGCCGCAACAACCCCTCCTGCCACAGCTCGGCCCGCTCACCCGGCCGCGACGTCACCAGCACCCGCGCGAACCCGTGCCGGATCACGTGATGCAGCAACCCGATCGAGGCGTCGTCGAGCAGATGCGCGTCGTCCACCACGATCGCCAACGGCTGCGGCTCGGCCGCCAGGTGCTCGACCGCGCGGCCCAAGGGGTTCGCGGTGCGCATGTCGGCGGGCAGCATCGCGGCCAGCGCCCCGAACGGGATCGTCGACGTCGCCACGGTCGCGTAACAGCGCCGCACGGCGACACCGGTCTGCTCCAGCCGTGTCACGACCTCGTCCGTGAGCCGGGTCTTGCCCACACCCGCGGGTCCGACGAGCGCGGCGCCGTTTCCGTTCGGTGAGGTGAGCGCGGACATCACGTCCTCGAGCTCACGCTTCCTGCCCACGAACGGCCACACAACTCGCAGTGTGCCGAAGGTCTGGTCCACCGCGCACATCGTTTTGCCGTCAGCCCTGGCCGAACAGCGCGCGCAATCCACCCCGTCCGGTGACACCCACCGCTGCGTACGTCGTGTGCAGGTGGTTGTCGACCGTGCGTTTGGCAATCGCCAGACGCTCCGCGATCTCCACGTTCGTCAGCCCCGCCACGGCCAGACGCGCGATTTCCAGCTGACGCGGCGTCAACGCGGCAAGAGTGCTCGTCACCACCAGACCGGGTGTCGTCGCACCGTCGAACGACTCCGCGAGCGCCGAAGCCTGCCGCTCCAGCCGGTCCGCGTCCCGCGGCCGGTCGTGCAGCCGCGACAGCCTGCTGGCCTCCGCGAGCGCCTCAGCCGCGTACAAAGTGGCACCGCACGCCGTGAAGGCCGCTGCCACCTCCTCCAACCCCGCCGGGTCACGCAACGCGCGCGCCTGGGCGTGTGAGGCATACGCAGTCGTTAGCGGATCCTTGCGCGACTTGGCGAGCTCCAACAGCCGTGGCGAGGTGTCCGCACCGAACCGTGCGGCGTCGTGCAGCGACACGATCTCCTCAGAGTGCGCGCCGTGTGCACGCGCGGTGGCAGCGTTGTCCAGAGCGGCCTGCATCGCCTCGTTGACGCGCCCGCCGCCAGCAAGCACCCACGACCGTGCAGACCCAACGGCGAACTGCGCGATCCGCCACGCAGGTCGCAACCCGGCCTCTGCGCGCGCCAACGCCCGTTCGGCCCGATCGGACTGCCCCTGCAACGCGGCACCGGCGGCGAACTCGGCCAGCAGCAGCACGTCCCACATCATCGCCTGGGAGTTCGACCGCGCACCGGATTCCGGAATGCCCTCCGCGGTGATCCGCACGGCGGACGCGGCCTGCCCGCGCAACCGCGCGCACTGGCTCAGCAGCACCCGCGGCGGCACCTGGGTGACCGACCAGCGGTCCTCCTCGATCACCTCGGCCAGCGCCCGCGCGGCCCGCGTCTCGGCACCCGCGAGGTCACCGCAGCGCAGGATGCTCTCGTTGCGCACCCCGTTCGCCGCGTTCGTCAGCGACGGGAACCGCCCCGCCGTAGCCAGCACGGCGTCGTGGTTGTCCTCGATCCGCGCGATCGCCTCGGTGTAGCGGCCGGCGAACTGGTCGGCGAACGCCAGCACCTGCCGTCCCGCCGTCTCCGCCCAGCCGCCCTCGGCGATCAGCAGCTCACCCCCGAGCCGCGCGAGCCGCAGCGGCGCGGCCTCCAGCGCGAACGTCAGCGCGAAGAACAGCACCGCGTGTTCCAACTCAGGCGGCAACTCCTGGTCGGTGACCTCGTCGAGCACCGCCACGGCCGCGTCCTCGTCACCGAGACCGAAGAACAGGTTGAACGCGCGCGTACAGCCCACCTGGATCAACGTGAGCATGTCGCCGCCCGCCGCCATCGTCTCGGCGAGCACCTCCTCGGCCTGCACGCACTGACGCTGGTACATCAGCACGAGACCGAGCACGAGCCCCACGCGCGATGTCGCCCCACGCGCTACGGCGGCGCGCGAGAGCCGTTCGGCGAGCTCCCAGTCCTGTGCGGACAGTGCCTGCTCGGCGGCCCGCGCGAGCACGTCCGGCGACTCGGCCGTCCCGCTGTCCAGCCGCCAGGTAGCGAGCCGCACCGCGTCACCTGGCCGGTTCGCGCCCTCCGCCTCCAACCGGTCGGCGAGGGCTCTGCGGTGCGCGCGAGCTCTCAGCGTCGGACAGGTCGCCCGCAGGCGCGCGCTGTAGAGGGGATGCGCGACGCGGGCGCGTCCGTCGTCACCGACGCGCACGAACCCCATGTCCACGAGGTCCCGCGGCACCGGCAGCAGCTCCGGTTCGAGCGGCTCGCCGTACGCGAGCAGCTCCAGCGCCCGCCGCTGCGGATCGGCGAGGCGTCCCAGCGTCAGGTCGACGAGCTCGGCGAGCCGCCCCGACAGCTCCAGCGGCCCGCTCCAGTTCCAGCCGCCCTCGGTCTCGGTCAGCGCGCCCGAGTGCCGGCCGGCGGCCACGAGTTCCTTGAGGTACAACGGATTGCCCTGGCTGTTCGCCCACACCAGGTGCCGGGTCGACGCGTCGGCGGGGCCGCCCAGCGCGGCCGCCAGCAACGTGTCCGCGCGCTGCTGGTCGAGCGCCTCGACGTTGACGACGGTCAGCCCTTCCAGACCCCACCCGAGCCGCGCCGTGCAGATGACTCGCGTCAGCCGGTGGCGCACAACGTGCTGCAACACCAACAACGACGCGTCATCGAGCAGATGTGCGTCATCGATCGACAACACCCGTCGACCGCCACGAGAGAGATGCTCGGCAGCAGCGCGCACAGACGACAACGGCAGGATCGACGGCCCGTGTGAGCTCGCGGGAATGTCCGCGGGAACGAGCGACGCGATCGCCCCGAGTGGAATCCGGGACGTGGCGACCGTGGCGTAGCAGCGCACGGCGGGATGCGGCGCGGCGGCGAGCACCTCCGCGGCCAGGCGGGTCTTGCCGACGCCCGGCGGACCGGACAGCAGCACCGTTCCGTCCACGGCCAGCGCCCGCAGCGCGGCCCGCAGCTCACCCTCGCGCCCGACCAGGGGCAACTGATCGCTCACAGTTGGTAAGTGCTCGCTTCCGTTCCGCAGATACCGGGGTTGAGCCAGGTCATCGCTCCCAGGATGTCGTGGATGACGAAATCCGGCACGAAGAGGGGACGCAGTGAGGACGAAAGCTGCGATCCGCTGGAACGTCTGAGAACCCAGCCGTATCAGGCCGCCCGCGGCGAGCGTCGGGTCCGCATGAAACCTTTCATGCGGAAAGTCGCGCTCCTGGCCTCACTCGCGCTCGTGTCGGGCGGTCTGCTCGTCAGCACGTCCACCTCGGCGGGCGCGCAGGCGGGGTCCCAGTTCACGTCGCGGTCCAACGGCAGATGCCTGACCGCCGCCACCCCGCAGGAGGGTGCCGGCGTGATCATGGTCGACTGCCAGGGCGCGGTCACCCAGCGCTGGTACTGGGACGGGCTGAAACTGCGCAACTCCAGCAACAACAAGTGCCTGTCCGCCGCCTGGGGCAACGGCGACAACGGCGCGGCGCTGCAGATGTTCGACTGCTGGGCGGGCAACAACGCGTTCCAGATGTTCTACCGCCCGGCCTCCCACGACTACGAGGTCGGCCGGATCCGGTCGTGGCTCGGTGGCAACCGCTGCGTCGAGATCGTCGGCGCCAACTGGTGGAACGGTGCCAACGTTGGTCTGTGGGACTGCCACGGCGGCAGCAACCAGTACTGGAACGGGATCTGACCGCCCCCGCTAGTACCCCAGTGCGGACTTGATCTCGTGCTCGACGGCGGCGGTGGTGACGAACAACAGCTCATCGCCGCCCTCGAGCGTGTCGTCCGGCTGCGGCACGATGACCCGCCCGCCGCGCAGGATCGTCACCAGCGCGGCGTCGCGGGGCAGCGTCAGCTCCGAGACCGCCCGGCCGGCGAACGGCGTCGACTCGTCGAGCGTGATCTCCACGAGGTTCGCCTGCCCCTGCCGCAACGTCAGCAGCCGCACGACGTCACCGATCGTCACGGACTCCTCGACCATCGCGGCCAACAACCGTGGCGTGGAAACCGCGACGTCGACACCCCACGACTCGGTGAAGAGCCACTCGTTCGTCGGGTCGTTCACACGCGCGATGACGCGACGGACCGCGAACTCGGTCTTGGCCAGCAGCGACACCACGAGGTTGACCTTGTCGTCACCGGTCGCGGCGATCACCACGTCGCACAGCTGCATGCCCGCGTCCTCCAAAGAGGACAACTCGCACGCGTCGGCCTGCACCCACTCGGCCTGCTCGACGGAGTTCGGGTCGAAGTGCGCCCGGTCCCGCTCGATCAGCATGACCTGGTGCCCGTCCTGCACGAGCTCCTGCGCGATGGACCGTCCCACCGCGCCCGCACCCGCGATCGCGACCCGCATCAGTTTTCCTCCGGTGCCTGCTGCGCCGCCGCCGCGACGTCGGTGATCGTGCCGGACAGCGCCGCCACGTAGATGATGTCGTCGGCCTGCACGACGGCCTTCGCGTCCGGCAGCACACCCGTGCCGAACCGCATCAGGAACGCCACGCGGGCACCGATGGCGGCCTCGAGCTCGAAGACGGGACGGCCCACCCAGCGCTCGTCGACCTCGATCGGCAGCACCGCGACCGTGCCGGACGGGTCGCGCCACGCGGTAGCGGCCCCCTCGGGCAACAGCATCCGCAGGAACCGGTCGGTGCTCCACGGCACGGTCGCCACGGTCGGGATGCCCAACCGCTCGTACACGGCCGCGCGCTTGTGGTCGTAGATCCGCGCGACAACGTGCTCGACGCCGAACGTCTCGCGCGCGACCCGCGCCGAGATGATGTTCGAGTTGTCACCGCTGGAGACCGCCGCGAACGCGCCCGCCCGCTCGACCCCCGCCTCGATCAGGACATTGCGGTCGAAACCGTTGCCGACGACCTGCTGCCCGTGGAAGTCGCTGCCCAGCCTGCGGAACGACTGCGGGTCCTTGTCGATCACGGCGACCTGGTGGTCGAGTCGCTCGAGAGCCCTGGCCAGGGACGCCCCCACCCGGCCACACCCCATGATCACCACGTGCACGACATGCCTCCTCAGGCGAACTCTGAGCAGAACCTACCGAGCATTAGCCCGTCCCGGTGAGCGGACCCCTTACGCTCTGCCGGTGTCCAAGCTCGCCACCGCTGCCAAACGCCTCCTCGTCGGCAGGCCGTTCCGCAGTGATCGCCTCGCGCACACCCTCCTGCCCAAACGCATCGCCCTCCCCGTGTTCGCCTCCGACGCCATGTCGTCGGTCGCCTACGCGCCGGAGGAGATCTTCCTGATGCTGTCCGTGGCGGGCCTGAGCGCCTACGTGATGGCGCCGTGGGTGGGGGTCGCGGTCGTCGTGGTGATGCTCACCGTGGTCGCCAGCTACCGGCAGAACGTGCACGCCTACCCGTCGGGCGGTGGCGACTACGAGGTCGCGACGGTCAACCTCGGGCGCAGAGCAGGGCTCACCGTGGCGAGCGCCCTGCTCGTCGACTACATCCTCACGGTCGCGGTGTCGATCTCGGCCGCGGCGGCGAACATCGGGTCGGCCATCCCGTTCGTCGCGGAGCACAAGGCCCTGTTCGCGGTCGCCGCGATCGTGATCCTCACGGCGATCAACCTGCGCGGCATCCGCGAGTCCGGCAGCGCGTTCGCGATCCCGACCTATGCGTTCATGATCGGCATCATGGTCCTGATCGTGTGGGGCCTGTTCCGCGGGCTCGTGCTCGGTGACGACATGCGTGCGGAGAGTTCCGGCTTCGAGATCCACGCCGAACAGGACCACCTCATGGGCCTCGCGTTCGTGTTCCTCGTGCTGCGCGCGTTCTCGTCCGGCTGTGCGGCCCTCACGGGTGTCGAGGCGATCAGCAACGGCGTGCCCGCGTTCCGCAAGCCGAAGTCCCGCAACGCCGCCACGACGCTCCTGATGATGGGCACCATCTCGGTGACCATGCTGATGGGCCTGATCGTGCTCGCCCAGCTGACCGACGTGCGGATGGCCGAGTTCCCCAAGGACCAGATCGCGAACGCCCCGAAGGACTACGAGCAGAAGACGATGGTGGCGCAGGTCGCGCACGCCGTGTTCGACAACTTCCCGCCCGGCTTCTTCTTCATCGCCGGCGTCACCGCGCTGATCCTGGTGCTCGCGGCGAACACCGCGTTCAACGGCTTCCCGGTGCTCGGCTCGATCCTCGCCCAGGACCGTTACCTGCCGCGGCAGCTGCACACCCGCGGCGACCGGCTGGCGTTCTCCAATGGAATCGTCTTCCTGGCCGGGTTCGCGGTCGTGCTCGTCATCGCGTTCGACGCCGAGGTCACGCGGCTGATCCAGCTCTACATCGTCGGCGTGTTCGTCTCGTTCACGCTGAGCCAGCTCGGCATGATCAGGCACTGGAAGCGGCTGCTCAAGACCGAGACGGACCCGCAGACGCGCAGCCGGATGCGCCGCTCGCAGGCGATCAACACCTTCGGTCTCGCCATGACCGCGACCGTGCTGATCGTCGTGCTGATCACGAAGTTCACCAAGGGCGCGTGGATCGCCATCGCCGCGATGGCCGCCATCTACGCGTTGATGACGGCGATCCGCAAGCACTACGACACCGTCGCCGAGGAACTGCGCAAGCAGGAGCGCGTGCGCACGATGCCCGCGCGCAACCACGCGATGGTGCTGGTGTCCAAACTGCACATGCCGACGCTGAGGGCGTTGTCCTACGCCAAGGCCACGCGCCCGGACGTGCTGGAGGCCGTCACCGTCAACGTCGACGACGGCGACACCCGCAAGCTCGTCCTGGAGTGGGAGAAGGAGAACTTCAAGATCCCGCTCAAGGTGATCGAGTCGCCCTATCGGGAGATCACCAAGCCGGTCCTCGACTACGTCAAGCGCGTCAAGTCGGACAACCCGCGCGACGTTGTTACGGTGTTCATCCCCGAGTACGTCGTCGGCCACTGGTGGGAGCAGTTGCTGCACAACCAGAGTGCGTTGCGGCTCAAGGGAAGACTGCTTTTCCAGCCGGGTGTGATGGTGACCAGTGTGCCGTGGCAGCTCGAGTCGTCGGTGAAGGTCAAGGACAAGGACGTCATCGCGCCCGGCGCTGTCCGAAGGGGACTTGACGACCGATGAGCTCGGCCAAAGAAGACTGGACCGGACGGACCTTCGAAGTAGAGGTTGGTCCGGTCGCGCACGGCGGGCACTTCGTCGCACGCCATGAGGGGCGCGTTCTGTTCGTGCGTCACGCACTGACCGGCGAACGTGTCGTGGTGTCGGTGTACGAGGACAACGGCGGGTCGTTCTGCCGTGCGGACGCCGTGGAGATCCTGGAGGCCTCACCGGACCGTGTCGAGCCGCCGTGCCCGTTCAGCGGGCCCGGGATGTGCGGCGGCTGCGACTTCCAGCACGTGTCGTGGGACGCGCAGCGGGAGCTGAAGGGCCAGATCGTCCGCGAGCAGCTGTCGCGGCTGGCCAAGATCGACCGCGACGTGGTCGTGGAGGCGCTGCCGGGTGGTCCGCTGGAGTGGCGGACCCGGATCCGGATGGCCGTCGGCCGCGACGGACGGCCCGGTTTCCGCGGCACCCGTTCCCACGATGTGATCCCGATCGACCACTGTGTGATCTCCCGGCCGGGCATGGTCGAGGCGGTGGCCGACCGAAAGTGGCGGGCGCACGAGGTCTCGATCGTCCAGGACGGTGACGGCAACCGTCATGTGGGTGAGGTGCGCGGCCGACACACCGCGCGACGCGCCGGAACCGGTACGGCCGTTGAGACGGCCGCCCAACGAAAGTGGCGAATTTCCGCGGAAGGTTTCTGGCAGGTCCACCCGGCGGCCGCGGACACGTTCGCATCCGTCGTGGGGGAGTGGGCTGCTGCTGAGCCGGGGCAACGCGCGTGGGACCTCTACGGCGGTGCGGGGCTCTTCGCCTCGGTGCTCGCACGGCAGGTCGGCGAGACCGGATCCGTGCTGGTCGTGGAGTCTTTCCCCGGTGCCGTGGAGGACGGCCGGCGCAACCTCCGCCGCATGTCCCAGGTGGAGTGGGTGGTGGACAAGGTCGAGCACGCTGTGAAGCGCGCACTGCCCGTTGAGAAGCCTCATGTCGTGGTCCTCGACCCCCCTCGCAAGGGTGCGGGCAAGGTCGTTGTGGCTGAAGTCGCACGACGCCGTCCGCAGCGGGTCGTCTACGTGGCCTGCGACCCCGCCGCACTGGCCCGCGACCTGGCTGAATTCACAGTTCAGGGGTACCGGCTCGAGGAACTGCGGGCGTTCGACGCGTTCCCGATGACACACCACATGGAGTGCATCGCCCTGCTCGTACCTGAGACCAGCTGACAAAGCGTCTCAGTCGAGTCTCCGTAGACTGAGCCGAAGTCTTCAGGAGTGAGGTGGGCGTGGTGACCCTGCTGGAGTCCGTGCATGGACCAGCTGATCTGAAACGGATGGACGAGGCGCAGCTGTCGCAGCTGTGCGAGGAGATCCGGCGTTTCCTGGTCGACAAGGTGTCCAAGACGGGCGGGCACCTGGGCCCGAACCTGGGTGTCGTCGAGCTGACGGTGGCGTTGCACCGCGTGTTCGACTCGCCGCAGGACCCGATCGTGTTCGACACCGGGCACCAGTCGTACGTGCACAAGATCGTCACGGGCCGCCGCGCCGGCTTCGACCGGCTGCGCAAGCAGGGCGGGATGTCCGGCTACCCGTCGCGTTCGGAGTCCGAGCACGACGTGCAGGAGAGCTCGCACGCCTCGACGGCGCTGTCCTACGCAGATGGTCTGGCGAAGGCGAAGCAGATCAACGGCGCATGCGGCCACGTGGTCGCGGTCGTCGGCGACGGCGCGCTGACCGGCGGCATGTGCTGGGAGGCGTTGAACAACATCGCGGCGGACAAGACGCGTCCGGTCGTGATCGTGGTCAACGACAACGGCCGCTCGTACTCGCCGACGATCGGTGGTCTCGCGGACCACCTGTCGTCGCTGCGGCTGCGTCCCGGCTACGAGCGCGTGCTGGAGAAGGGCAAGAGCGCGCTGCAGCAGACGCCGTTCTTCGGCAAGCCCCTCTACGCCGCGCTGCACGCCGCCAAGCGCGGCATCAAGGACGCGCTGGCGCCGCAGGCGATGTTCGAGGACCTCGGCCTGAAGTACATCGGCCCGGTCGACGGCCACGACATGGCGACGCTGGAGTCCGCTCTGCAGCGCGCCAAGTCGTTCGGCGGCCCGGTGATCGTGCACGCGGTCACCCGCAAGGGCATGGGGTTCGCGCCGGCTGAGAACCACCAGGCCGACCAGATGCACGCCACCGGCGTCATCGACCCGATCACCGGCGAGGACGTCAAGCCGTCCAAGCGCACCTGGACGCACGTGTTCTCGGACGCGCTGGTGGAGGTCGGCCGCGAGCGTTCCGACGTCGTGGCGATCACCGCCGCGATGCAGGGGCCCACCGGCCTGGACCCGTTCGCCAAGGCGTTCCCGGAGCGCTTCTTCGACGTCGGCATCGCCGAGCAGCACGCGCTGACCTCCGCCGCCGGTCTGGCGATCGGCGGTCTGCACCCCGTCGTGGCGGTCTACGCGACGTTCCTCAACCGGGCGTTCGACCAGCTGCTGATGGACGTCGCGCTGCACAAGCAGGGCGTCACCGTCGTGCTGGACCGCGCGGGCGTCACCGGCCCGGACGGCGCGTCGCACCACGGCATGTGGGACATGTCGATCCTCGGCGTCATCCCCGGCGTCCACGTGGCGGCACCCCGCGACGCGGGCACGCTGGTCGAGGAACTGCGGGAGGCCGTGGCGATCTCGGACGCGCCGACGGTGATCCGCTACCCGAAGGCGTCCGTCGGCGGCGACCTGCCCGCTCTCGAGCGCGTTGGTTCCGTTGACGTGCTTCGCCGGTCGGGCAACGACGTGCTGTTGGTGACCGTCGGCGCGTTGGGCGAGCTTGGTATCGAGGCCGCGCAACGGCTGGAGGACCAAGGCATCGGCGTGACGGTCGTCGACCCGCGGTGGATTTACCCGATGTCGGTGGACCTCGTGGAGATGGCCGCGTCGCACAAGCTCGTGGTGACCGTTGAGGACGGTGGCCGGCACGGTGGTTTCGGGTCGTCGTTCGCGGCGGCGCTGCGCGATGCCGACATCGAGGTGCCGTTGCGCGACATCGCTCTGCCGCAACAGTTCCACGACCACGGCGAGCGTGGCGAGGTGCTGGCGTTGTGCGGCATCACCGCGCAGGACGTGGCGCGCCGGGTCACGGAGTGGGCCTCCCGCCTGGAGTGCCTGCCCGTCGAAATGGACGCGCCCGCGGACAAGTAGATCGGTTAACCTCCACCCGCGTCCGTTCTTGCGGCCCAGCAGGTTTCCCTCGCTCGGGTCCCGCGTTCTGCGGACGCATGGCGCTGTAAAGGCACCAGGTTCACACCCTGAGTTGCCACGACCCCGGTCGCACACGGGGGCGGCGAGCTTTGCGAGTCCCTTGTGGACTTCCGTTCGCCGTCCCGCCGGCCGGGGTCGTGGTGTGCCTGGCCAGGACGAGTTTCGTGGGGTGGAGACGATGAGGCACACGTTGTACCCGTGGGAGCGGGCAGTTCAGTTCGATCGTGGGGTGCTGGTGGGCGAGGTCGAGCCCGGTGAGCACAAGTTCCCGCGACACGTCGTGCTGCACCGCGTCGACCTCCGTCCGCGCACGATGACCCCAGCGGCGCAGGACGTGCCGACCTCCGATGGCGTGCTGGTTCGTGTGACCGTTGTAGTGCGGTGGGCCGTGTCCTCTGCGACGACGTTCGTGGTCGCGTCGGCCCGACCAGAGGATGAGCTCTACACGGCCGTGCAGCTCGCATTGCGCAGCGCGGTGGTTACGCGCGCGCACTCCGCCGTTGACCCTGAGCGTGACGCCGTTGCGGCAGAGGTGCTCGCCGCAGTTGCCGCACGGGCCGCGGAGCTGGGTGTGACGGTGGCCGAAGTGGCTGTTCGGGATGTCGTCATGCCTGGTGAGCTGCGGCGGGCCGCGCTCGCCGAGCTGGTGGCGGCGTCTGAGGGACGGGCTGCTCTGGAGCGGGCGCGTGGGGAGACGGCGGCTTTGCGGTCGCTGTTGAACGCTGCCCGGCTGGCCGAGGAGCACCCGGCGTTGCTGGAGATCAGGGCGTTGCAGTCGGCGTCGACGGTGGTCGTGGACCGGCCCGCACGCAGGTCGTAGCCCGAAATCGGCCTGTGAAGGTGCCGTTAAGCGCCTTCTCAGGTCGGTATGGCACCTTTGAGGCGTGCGGATTCTGGTAGTCGAGGACGAGGCGCCTCTGGCCGACGCGATCGCTCGCGGCCTGAGGCGCGAAGGCATGGCCGTGGACGTCGCCTATGACGGCGAGACCGGGCACGAGAAGTCGACCGTGACGCGGTACGACGTGGTCGTGCTCGACCGCGACCTCCCCGGGATGTCCGGCGACGAGCTGTGCAAGGAGATCCTCAGCTCCGGCGCGCTCACCAGGGTCATGATGCTGACCGCCAGCGGGTCCATCGAGGATCGCGTGTCCGGGCTGTCGCTCGGTGCGGACGACTACCTCGCGAAGCCGTTCGCGTTCCCCGAACTGGTCGCGCGCGTACGGGCGTTGGCCCGGCGCGCGACGCCGGCGACACCGCCCGTGCTGTCGGCTCAGGACGTCGAACTGGATCCGGCGCGTCGCACCGTGGCGCGTGGCGGGCAGCCGATCGAGCTGACCCGCAAGGAGTTCGGGGTGCTCGAGGTCCTGCTCGCGGCCAAGGGGTCGGTCGTCAGCAGCGAGGAACTGCTCGAGCGCGTGTGGGACGAGAACGCCGACCCGTTCACCACGACCGTTCGCGTCACCGTCATGACGTTGCGCAAGAAGCTCGGCGAGCCGGGCATCATCGACACCGTCGTGGGCTCCGGATACCGGGTGCCGAGTGCGTCGAACGGATCTGCTGAGGACTGAACCCATGCGAAGGCGCGGGCCGGGGCTTCGTCTCCGGATCACGCTCCTCACCACCGCGCTGGTCGCGGTGGTGAGCGCTGTGCTGCTCTTCCTCGGGTGGACGCTGGTCGGGCGGGTCTTCGACTCGTCGCCGTCGTTCCCGTCCGACACCCAGGTGACGGTGGACGGCGTGACCGTCACCGTGAAGACGTTGACGGACGCGCTGACGGTCGCCGCCCGGCAGGACCTGCTGCGTGCGGGGTTGATCGCGTTCGCGTGCATGGTGGTGGCCGCCGTGGTGCTGGCGTGGACCTTCACCGGCCGTGTGTTGAAGCCACTGCACGACGTCACGGGTGCCGCACGCCAGTTGTCGGCCGAGTCGCTCGGGTCGCGGTTGCGGCTGGAAGGGCCGCGCGACGAGGTCGCGGAGCTCGCGGACACGTTCGACGCGATGCTCGACCGGCTCGAAGCGGCCTTCGACTCCCAACGCCGGTTCGTGGCGAACGCATCGCATGAACTGCGCACTCCTCTCTCGGTGGTGCGTACGGAGCTGGACGTGACGTTGTCCGATCCGGACGCTGACGTCGAAGAGCTGCGGCGCATGGCCGGCGTCGTGCGCGCGGCGGGGGAGCGGGCGGAGCAGTTGGTGTCCGCGCTGCTGCTGCTCGCGCGCACGGACGGTCTTGGGCTCGCGGTGCGTGAGCCGGTCGATCTCTCTGCTGTTGTCGAGTCCGCGTGGAAGGCCGTGCGCGCGGAGGCCGGGGCACGCAACGTGCGCACCGTCTTCCGGTGCGTGCCCGCGCTCGCCGTCGGGGATCCCGCGCTGTTGGAGCGCATCGCCGGCAACCTGCTGGAGAACGCCGTTCGGCACAACCACGTCGGCGGGTGGATCGAGACCGTGGTGGAGACAGGGCCGCAGTGGTCCGTGCTGAGGGTGTCGTCATCGGGCCCGGTCATCGCCCCGGACCGCGTCGAGGAGCTGTTCGAGCCGTTCCGCCGCGGGGTCAAGGACCGCACCAGCCAGTCCGGCACGGGTCTCGGACTCTCGATCGTCCGCGCCGCGGTGGCGGCGCACGGCGGGTTTGCGCAGGCAGTGGCCGTGCCGACCGGTGGTTTGTCGGTGTCCGTGCACCTCCCTGCCGCACCCCGCTGAAGCCAGATACGAGATTGTCGGCGTGGCCCCGGTCACACTGTGCGTCGATCTTGCGAGGTTTGGGCCGTCCGCGTGGCGCCTGACCTGCGGTTACGCCGTTAGTGACCCCCGATTTGGATGTTGGAAGTCCGGCGTGTAAATTTCTCTCTGCCAGCACGGAACGGGCCGGAAAACACCGGAACGGAGTGCGGCGAAAGACTTCTAAGCCTGACACAGCCCCGGAAGTTCCCTCCTCGCGGAGATGAGCTGCGGTGTGCGCGTGTTCTTTGAGAACTCAACAGCGTGCCGATAACACAGCCAGTAATATATGAATTACCTCCTCGTCGAGGTAGTTCCTTTGAGAGCAAGACCAGATTGATGCCAGACATA